>JAKSBL010000695.1 GCA_022361115.1 Spirochaetota bacterium
GGTGGTGTAGATTCCAATGCTTTACATAAACCAAAACGTTTTTTTGGTGCAGCCCGTAATATAGAAGAAGATGGTAGTTTAACCATTATTTCTACTGGTTTAATTGAGACCGGTTCAAAAATGGATGAAGTTATTTTTGAAGAATTTAAAGGAACTGGCAACATGGAGCTTCATCTGGATAGACGTTTGGCTGATAAACGTGTTTTTCCAGCTGTTAATATCAAGAAATCCGGAACCAGAAAAGAAGAATTATTACTCAGTGAGTATGAATTACAAAAACTCTGGGTTTTACGAAAAGTTCTATACAATATGGATGATATTGAGTTACTCGAATTTTTAATCGATAAAATGAAAAGAACTAAGACAAATGAAGAATTTTTAAACTCAATGAATCAATAGTTTTTTTAACCCACCATTAAAATACTTTAAAATTGGAAGTAGTTATAAGAAAACCACCATATTATTGACAAATATGAAAAAATATCATATTATCTTTAACGGTTTTATTAAAATAATAACAAAGTAGTAAAAAAAAGTAAAAAAAAGCTTATTTTTTTTGAAAAAATATAGTATATTACTGACGCAGTATACATAACGAATTTTAATAATAATTGTTTCAAACAGCATGAAACTATAATAAATACCTGGGTACAGTAAAGTGTACATACTAAAGAAAGGAGCTGATTATGAAAAAAGGTATTCATCCAAAATATCAAGAAGCTACAGTTACCTGTGTTTGTGGTAACACATTTCAAACACGTTCTACAATGAAAGATATTCATATTGAAATTTGTTCAAAGTGTCACCCTTTTTACACTGGTAAACAAGTTTTAGTTGATACTGCAGGTAGAATTGAAAGATTTAAAAACAAATATAAAATTAAGTAATTTTTACTTATCATAAAAAAAGACTCCCTAAAAAGGAGTCTTTTTTTATATTATTATTATATTACAAGTTATTTAATACCACTTATATCATTTATTGCTTTTAAAGCTTCTGAACGGATTTTTCGGCTATAGTTTCCCATTTGAATGTCAGATAAAAGAGAAATCACATCTGAGAAATTAGGCTGATTTGGTTTCGCTAGTTTTTTCACAGCGTTTATAATAGCAAACACAAAGTTTTCAGTAGGACGATAAGTTTTTCGATAAACATGAACAATTGCATTTAAAGCGTCTCCATTGGCATTATCCATGATATTGTCACTTTCAAAAGCAATACAAATTTCAGCACGTACTGTATCATTTTTATCAGTGAGTAATGAATCAATCAGGATATTTCGAGCTTCATCACCGCCAACTTTTGCTAATACTTTAATTGCTTCTCTTCTTACTTCAGGAAAATCATTTATTTTACGGCCATTTTCATAAACAACTCTCAATGACCCTTCTTGAGCGAGGTTGGAGAGTAAATCAAGTAAAGTCTTATCATCAGTAGAATATTTTTCATCATCAAACTCATTGGTAATATTTTGTAATACCATGAGTTTCATTTCTCTATTACCTGCGGATGCTTGATAATAGTAAGTTCGCAGTTTTAATTCCTTAGGATTCAGTAATTGTTCTTCCAATGTTTGGCTGAACGCAAATCCTCCAATTAGACAAAAAAGTGTAATAATCACGGTAAATCGGCTAATATTTCTCATTTTTTTATCCTGATATTATAATTTTAGATTCAATTTCCAGGAATCATCCTCATATATAAAATCATAAACATATTTTTTTGTTTTGTCAAGTTGATATAAAGAAATAACTTTGACGTTTTTTTTGTTTATGTATTCATATCCACTAAATTCTAGTGAAACCCCTTTACGGCCTTCCACAACAATGTGGTAAAAAAAATCCTCTGGTTTTGTTAATACTATACCACGGTCTAACAAAAATTCTGCTCTTTTAGAAATAAAGGTTAAATAATCTATATCTGAAATTTTATTTCGATTTGCCTGGCTAACGGAACTAAACCAGCCTTCATAATCACCGCGAGCAATCTTTTCTTCAATAGCATTAAAAAGATCTTCCATATGTTTTTTCAGAGTATTTTTATCCATATTTTCATGAAGTTCAAATACCATTCTTTGATCTACTTTATTATTAACTACAGGTTCTGCTACTTTTACAGTATCAGTTGTTTCATCCTGCTGAGTCTGTGTTTCAGTTTGAGCTGGATCTTGTTCATCTGTTTGATCATTATCAGATTTACAAATTAGTAAAAACAGGATAAAAAGCAAAATAATTAATTTTTTCATGATTCTGGGTTTCCAAAAATGTTAAAAACTCTTTATAAATATCGTAATATACTATAATATATATTAAATCATTTTAACAATAAAAAAAGAAAAAATTTAAAATTTTATCCTTTTTCTCAGAAACAAATAAATAACTCCTGTGAGTTAAATTAAAAAAGGCATGGGTAAAGTTTTTTCAAAAAAACTTTCTTTTGTCTTCTTCCTTCATTATTTTATTTCATTGAAAGGATTATGGAAATGAGAAAAGAATTACAGCTGGAAAATATCAGGTCTAAATTAATCCGTTTAGAAGAAACCATCATTTTTTCATTAATTGAACGGGCACAATTTTCTTTAAACAAAGCTGTATATAATAAAAATCAATTAGCAATTCCTGATTTTGATGATTGTTTTTTTGAGTATCTGTTATTAAAAACCGAACAACTTCATGCCACTGTACGGAGATATCAGGTCTATGATGAAGTCCCTTTTTATCAAAATCTACCTGAGTCAATTATTAAGAATCATGATTATCAATGGCCTATTCTTGAAAATCAGGTAAATATAAATGATTCTATTAAAAAGATTTATTTAAATGAAATATTGCCTTTAATATGTCAGGATGATGATGATGGAAATTACGGTTCTTCAGCAGTCAATGATGTAAATGTTTTACAGGCAATGTCGCATCGAATTCATTATGGAAAACTAGTGGCCGAATCAAAATACCAGTTACAATCTGAGGAAATTAAAAAAGCAGTTATTGAGAATAATAAAGAATTGATCTGGAAAATAATTACTAATGTTGATGTTGAAAGCAGGCTTTTAAAAAGGGTGGGAATAAAAGCTGGATTATATGGACAGGATCCACTTAGTGAAAAAAAAGAATACAAAATCCTGCCTGAAACCATAACTTTGATTTATGAAAAATGGATTATCCCTCTAACCAAAGAGGTAGAAGTAAGCTATTTAATAGAAAGATGCAGGATATAAAAAAATGGATTGAACAATCTGTTCAATCCATTACCTAAAATCCCATTAAAGATTGAGGTTAATTTTTACCCTGGAGAATGACATCTTGATTTTTAATCAAACAGCAAACATCATTTGTAATAATTTCACTTTTCATTTTTACCTCTGCATAAGCGAAATCAATATACTGCTCCAAAACAATCTTTTTTCGTTCAGAATGCGCAGCATCCCGCATCATCAAGTATGCTATCATGACGTTAGATGTCATTTCAACCAATCTTCGAGCATGATAATCCTGAAAATCAGAAGAGTCTTTTTGTTTCACAAATGTGATGGATTTTTCCAACAGAATAACCATATCTTTAATCATTTTATGAAAATGTTCTAACCCTTGAGGTTCCACCTCGTCTTCCAGTTCATGAATTCTCTCTTGAGCTACACCATTAATGATACCGCCAATGGCAGCTAC
>JAKSBL010000125.1 GCA_022361115.1 Spirochaetota bacterium
CATATCTTAAATTTTATTACTGGTTAACTTTAAAAAAGTGTCTATAATTAATATCATTATTGTATTTTATAACAGATATTATTGGAACCAGCAAAATCTTCACGATCATCTGGTATAAGGATTATCCTAGTCAATACCTGCTTTACTTCATTACTGAATTAAGGGTGTAAACTTCATCTCGGATAATACTGTAAATTTCCAGATCACAATATTTTCCTTTTATGAAAACACCGTTTCTTTTTGTCCCTTCGTATTTATAGCCACATTTCTCAGCTACTTTTAGGCTACCAATATTTCCTTTATCAAAACAGACTTCCAGCCGTTGAATATTTTTTAGTTCAAAAAGATAAGCAGTCATCAACTTTAATGCTTCAGTACAATAACCCTTTCCCTTATCTTCATCTTTAAATATTCTATAACCAATTTCATAGCCCGTATCATATCTCACCCCCTTAAAATAGGCTATTTCTCCTACAATTTCCTGATTCATATTACAGATAACCATAGCTCCCATGTTATCTCCCCAAAATCCGTTTTCCTTATAAAGATTTTGAAAACCAATTTCACTGGATAAGCCTACTGGAAAAAAATCCCCTCGTGCTGAAATATCATTGGATAATTCATGAAGCTCTTTGACATCTGATTCTTTTATGGTTCGCAGTATGAGTTTGTTTCCTTTAATCATTTTTCTTTCCTTTTCATTTGTTTTATTTTGAACCACAGGATTTCATTTTATATTTGGTGAATCGAGGACAGTTTTTTCCTTCCACAGATCACTTCTCAATCAAATCCCTTTAAAGGATAAATTTAAATTGTATTATATCAAAATTTATAGATATGTGTACCCTTTGAATTATTTTTATAATTAATTTGGCTGTAAATTTATTTTTCTCGTAGTTATTTTAATGTAAAATTTATGCTTCAATGATTGAATCCATAAATCAGGCCGCTGATTTTCACCTTCCTGGGAATGAGTCAAGGGATGAAGTATTTCTCCTATTCTTGCTTCTTTAAAAATCTTTCTTTTATACTTTGGTATCCTTTATTAAAAAAAACACATTCTTTAATACATATTGAGCAACCCAGGTAATTTGCAAAAGGAACTGCACATCTGGTGTAGTCAATATGTTTTTCACTTTGATCTTCTAAGATCTTTGCAGTGGAAAATATAGCATTGCCTGGACATTTCTGAACACATCGGCCACATTTTTTGCAAAACTCTCTTATCCACTGGTGCTGTTCACTATCCTGATCTGTGATGGGAAGATTCATAATATCAGTATAAACTGTAGCAATCCGTATACTGGGGCCATATTTTTCTGTAATCAATAACCCATGCTGTCCAATATACCCTAATCCTGCTTTCTGTGCTAATAAAGGATAGTTGACTTCCCCGCCCAGGGCAGGACCAGCTTGAGCATTAAATCCCATTTTTCTCATATAGTGTGCTAATTTATTAACAATTTTTCCTAAATCAGCATAAGTTTTCCAGACTTCTTTTCCTGCTGCTTCCATTGGAGCCTGTTTCATTTTGTTTTTATCCATTGCCTTAGTTATGACAATTGCATAGGGGAAACAGATGACTTTGTTTTTAAAAATGTATTTCTCCGGTACTTTAGTAAAACCGATTTGATAACAACCCAAATTGTGAGCATATCCTGCAAGTTTTTTTAATTGATCTTCTTCTATCTTTACCTTAGCTTTTTCAGGATTTTTTTTCAGTCTGTGATAACTAATCCAGAGATGATAAATCGTAAAAATCATCTTATTTATTATTTTGGATCTGGTTTTTAAAGGATTTTTAACTTTCCCATAACGCATAATGATATTGGGAACCTCTAATCCTTCATGTGAATGGACAGAAGGCTGGATAACAGTCTGGTTTTCAGGAATATATTTTTGTATATTTTTAAAAGGGAGGTGAATATCAGGCTTCATTTAATTGCCTCCAGATCATTTTTTGACAGGTATCAAAAACAGAGTTATTGTTATGAGAATTATTTAAGACCATACTCATTAACAACCCGTTGAAAATGATATCTATATAGCCGGAGATGAAATTTTGATCTAACTGATCAGAAAACTCACCTGTGTTTTTCCCTTCTTCAATCAGAGAGTGAATTAAAGAATTTCTTTTCTTCTGATATTTTTGGTAATAATCAGAAAAAGACTGAAATTTTTTTATTCCTTCCAGAAGAAGGAAAAAAAAGGCCTGGAATTCAATCGAGCTGTCACCAATGATATGGTTGAACCATTTTTCATTTTTTCTTAAAGATTGAAATAAAAAAGCGATTTTATCTTTTACACTCCCAGTCATTCCACGGACTTCATCATTCATTTTGTCTAACAGAGGAAAAAAATATTTCTCAAAAACAGCTTTTAGCAACGTTTCCTTATTTTTAAAATGATGAAAAAAAGTAGCTTTTGCAATGCCGCTTTTTTCTGTAATATCACTTACAGATACATCTGTAAAACCTTTTTCAAGGAATAATTTTAGTGATTCCAGTAAAATTACCTCTTTTGTACTCATTCTAACTCTTCCCAATTTTTATTCTTTTTTTCTTTTCTGTTAACTTTTTTAGTTTCATATATACATCTTTTCCTTGTGAAAATGGACAAACTTTCATACAAATGCTGCATCCCAGAGTTCTACTAAACTGAGGATAACATTTATCCCGGTCAATACAGGTTCTGGTATGGCCAATTACTGGAATATGATTCTTTTTATTCAGTTTTTCTTCATAAATGGCACTGGCAGGACATTTTTGATAACATTTATGGCAGGTTTGACAAAATTCTTCTAGCCATTGATGTTCAAGATTATCTGTAAATTCAAAAAATTTTTGTTCAATAAATACCGGGGCTATCCTATGTCTGGGCCCAAACTCAGGGGTAATGAGTAATCCATTGCACCCTACCCATCCCAAACCTGCCTTTCCTGCTAAAGGGCTGGTATTAACCAAACCGCCCAGAGGGTGATTACTCTGACATTTAATCTGGTACTTTTTTTTCAACCAACCAGCTATATCATTTACCGCTACTCCTAGGGTACCATAAACCCGTTGTACTTCATCCCCTGCTCCTATATGAGGAGCTAAATCTATTTTTTTCTTATCCATTTCCTGAATAAATACCAGGGCATATTTAAATAGTACAGCTTTATTTTTGAAGATCAATTCTTCTGGTAGTTCTGTAAAACCAATAATAAGCTGCCATTTATCGTTAGCATATTGTTTTAGGTCATGCCAGATAGCATTATTGGGAAAAGAA
>JAKSBL010000067.1 GCA_022361115.1 Spirochaetota bacterium
AATTTTTTATATGAATTATAACCAATAACAATGATATATGGAAAAATATAAAAAATACTAAATTCTCTCAATTCATATGCTAAATAAAGTAAAACGAAAAAAATCACCGAGTTTATTAAAATCGATTTTATTCTGAAATTTGAAAAAATATTGAATATATTATCCAACATAATTGTATAAAAAACCAATAACCAGATATAAGCTCTTATCATAATCGAATAATAAATAAGAAAAGGAATCATACATAAAAACAATGTTGAAAAAAAAGCTATATCCTTCATAAAATGTTTCTTTAAAACACTATAAAAGAGAAAGATAAAGATTATTGACAACAGAAAAAAAGAATAATGGGCAGTAATTGATGACTCACCAAAAATTTTAAAAAAAATCCCAAGATAAATAGTAATGAGCTTAAAACCAAGATCATCTTTATAATGATAGCCTGGCTCATCATTAAAAAAATCCCAGGCAATTTCTAATTCTCCTGTTTCTGCATAAGTTTTTGCCATGTTATAAATATGATATTCATCTTGCAAATATAACTGATCCATATTTGGATAAGTAAATAAAAAAACATAGATTACTATCAGTAAAAGTCCAGTGATAATATATTTGCTTTCACAATATATAAATTTTATTATCCAATTAATAACAGGAATTTTATTCAATCCTGGAAATTTTTGCTCAAATTGACTTTCTTGTTCTTTTGTTTTTATTTTCTCTTGCTTTTGTAAATCATCCACTAACATAAATGCTTTAAAAACTCTTGAAACAACTCTCTTCCGTTCATATATAAGAATTGATAAAAGCAGGCTAATCATAAAAACAAGAAAATTGATAGATTTAAATAATGCACTAAAATCTCCTGGCCAATTAATAATATTTTGGAAAACTGAAAGTCTACTACTACTAAAGGTAATCTCTTTTGGTAATTGATAATAATAGTCATGAGTTAATTTTATTTTTTCTGTTTCTTGAGGAAAATATTTTTTCCATTGAGATAGAAAAGTTGTACTATTGTATTTATATTCTTTCTTTCCAATGGATACTTTTACCATACTTATTTTATCAAGATTTTCATTAGGTATAAAAAGCAGTATTCCTTTTGAATAAAGACTATATCTAAAAATACCATCTATTGAATCAATTTGTACATTACCAAAACTCAAAGATTTATTATAGACCGAAACACCTTTCCATTTAGTTCTTGTCTCATCATCAGTAAATTGCAATTCTATCTTTATTGGTTCTGCGATATATGCCAGCCTGACAGAAACAATAAAACTTATAGCAAAAGATATAGAAAAAATAAATATGTATATAAATAAGAATGGAACAAATTTAAAGGTTCGGAAATAATCCTTAAAATTGCTTATAAATATATTTATTTGTTTATCCTTCATTATATCTTCTTCCCATTCTAAATTATGTAAAGATGTTCAGATCAGAAATCATTAAGATGATTATAAAATTTAATCTATTTTCATTATAGGTAATTATTGAGATTTCATTATGTTCTTACTGTAGTTTTTTCCAATCGCCATCTATAACAACTGAACCTTCATAATAGAGTTTGTCTTGCTGACTTTCTATAACTACTTTTCCGCCAGTTGCTTGGAGAAGCATTGTATTATCACCAATTTTCCATTTAAAAGCAAAACGATAAAGTCCAGGGGTAAGCATATTTCTTCTAATAATACACTTAATATGATTTTTACCTTTTGTTAATTTATTGATAGGATTTGTCTTCAAATGAATATTTTTGGTAGATCCAAGAACATTGCCATCTACTGTACTCAATACTAAGCCAATATTTGGATTATCGATCTCAGACTTACAAAAAAATGTAAATTCAACATGAACTTCTTCCCCTAATTTAAAAAAATTGGTTTCTTCACCATTTGAATTTAAAACCTGCATTTTTAAGTCTTCTATATCACCTGTTGAATCAAGAATTATCAGTGAGTTATCAGTTTTATCAAAATCCTGATTAATGGTATAATTATAATATTGATTAATTACTACTTCAGGTTGACCCTCAAAAAGAATTTTTCCATTATGCAAAAATATTGCTCTATCACAAATCCTTTGAACTTGGTACATATTGTGTGAAATAAAAATGGTTGATGTAGCTTTCTTAAGCTCTTGTATTTTAGTCATACATTTCTTCTTAAAAGCTGCATCTCCTACGGCTAAAACCTCATCAACCAGTAAAATTGTAGGATCACAATGAATTGCAACAGAAAAACCTAATCTCACAAACATCCCACTAGAATAATGTTTAACCGGGGCATCTATGAAATCACCTATTTCAGCAAACTCAACTATTTGCTTAAATTTGGCATCAATTTCTTTTTTAGACATACCTAATATTTGTCCATTTACATAAACATTTTCTCTTCCGGTTAATAAAGGATGAAACCCTGCGCCAACAGCAATTAGTGCTCCAACGCGTCCAGTAACCTCTATTTTGCCTTTATCTGGCATAAAAATACCATTTAAAAGTCTTAGCATTGTTGATTTTCCAGATCCATTGACTCCTATAATTCCTAATGTTTCTCCTTTTCTCAACTCAAAAGAGACATCATCTAAAGCCCAAAATTCACCATTTCTTAATTTCTCTGTTTTGGATCTCATACCAATAAAGTCTTTTGCTATATCAGAAGCTCCATAGAGCATTACATGTTTAATGGTTTTGCAGAATTTTTTTGAAACCTTCTCTACTGTTATTACAGACTCATTATTTATAAACGACATTTTCTATCCTGAGTAATTTTTCTATTATATTTTTTCAACAATTCTTTCGATTGATACTTTGTAAAATTTCCATGCAAATAAAAAAATGAATAAAGTTATGGCAGAGCAATACATATATGGTATAAGGCTATCCGATTTTCCAAACAAAATTAAATCACGAGGCACGGCTATAAGGTAATATAAAGGATTAAACTCAGTGATTTTTCCTAGAATAGAATCCTGTTGAGGTTTAGGATACATAACAGGAGTTATAAAAAGTAAAAACTGGAACATATATGTAATAATATTTGTCACATCTTTTAATATTGCACCAATGATACTTAAAAATAATCCAATTCCTAATGAAAATAATATTGCTGGGATTATGGTAAATATATATAAAATATGAGAAATATTAATGAAATATTGATAAAAAATGCAAATAAAAACAAATAACACAAGTTTTATTACAAAGTCCAGTAGGCTTATCAATAGTGGAGAAATGATTAAAGCTTCTCTGGGAAAATTAATCTGTTTTACAAATGGACCTGCTATTTTTAAAATCCCAGCTTCCTGAGTAATTAATGTTTGTACAAGTCCCCAGAATGTAACTCCCAAAAAGGCATATACTGTATATGGAGCTTCTACCTCTCCAATATTAATAATGGAAGCATTTGCCAATAGTGTAAAAGATAAAACAGCAACAAGAGGAATGAACAAAACCCATAGTACACCAAAAACTTGCTGCTCATATTTTGCTCTAAAATCCCTTAGAAAAAGTCGCCAACCAAGTGAAATTGCTGATTTTAAATCACGGAACATAATAAACCAAACTTTCAGCAATCCAATTTTTATATATTTATTTGGCTCATATATGTTCTTTCTATATCTTTGCATTATTATTCCTAAAAGTTATTCATATTTTGAAACTAAACTAGTTAATTACTATCAATATTATAAAACACACACTTTCCAGTATTTATTGATTGTGCTCATTTTTTGAAAATAAAAATCAATTATATCTATTTTAATCAATATATTTTATAAGATTGAAGTAAAAACCATTTATATCATATGAATTATTAAAGTATTGATTATTTTGTTCGTTCTTTTTAAATTATTTTTCAATAATTTTAGTTTTTTGATCTATTATGAATTACAAATCAGTTTCAATTCATTCTTTTAAATTTATATTGGTTGGAGCATAATGGATATTATCTGCATAATAGAAAATTTTAGAATCCTAGTCAACTATATTCATTAAAAATAGAAAAAAAATTACATATCAGCTTTTTACTCCCTATACAGATCAAAGAGAGCATTGATGTATTTTGCTGAAGTATCTAAAAAAGCCTGAGCAACCTGAGGATGGAACTGAGTCCCGATACCTTCTCTGATAATTTTATAAGCCAATTGAGGAGACTGCCCTTCCCGATAAGCCCTGGCTGAGGTGACAGCATCATAAGTATCAGCAATGGAAATAATCTGTGAAATAATATGAGTTTTATCACCAGTTAGTTTTAATGGATAACCTGAACCATCATATTTTTCATGATGACAACCTGCAATTTTAGCAATATCTTTTAAAGCAGTTATCCCTTTTAGTATATGATAAGAATAACCAGGATGTTTTTTAATCATTTGCCACTCCTCCTCAGTTGGCTGACCTGGTTTATCCAAAATCTCAGTTGGCACAGTAACTTTACCAGCATCATGAAGTAAGCCAGCTATTTCAGCCCGTAATATATCTTTAGGATGCATTCCCATTTTTTCTGCTAAAAATTTAGACAGAATGGACACCCTTAAAGAGTGGCCTTTTGTGTATTGATTTTTTGTATCAATGACTTGTGCAAATAATCGAATAATTGGGTATAATCCAGCCATCCCTGAACCTTCCCAATAACCAGAAGAAAAACGACTTAAAGAGACGTTAAGGTATTTTTCCTTGAGTTCCAAAAATTTTTCTGATGACTTACCGGGTAATAAAGTTTTTTCCTTAACCATTTCTAAAACACATTTCAGCATCTCTGGATTAAAATGGGTACCACTCTCACTTTCCAGAATTTCAAAAGCTTTTTCCTGAGGTAACCTTTCTCGGTCCAGGCGCGGAGTTTGAAGAGAATCAAAACAATCGATGACACTGATTATTTGCACTTCAATAGGGATCTCATCGCCAATCAGCCCATCAGGATAACCAGTACCATTCCACCACTCATGATGCCACCGTACCCAAAGAGCTAATTCATTCAAACCAGGTAAGGAAGCAAGAATTCGACTACCATATATAGTATGCTTTTTAATAATCTCAAATTCATGATCAGTGAGTTTTCCCTTTTTCGCAAGAATTTTTTGATCTACTGAAATTTTACCAATGTCATGTAAAAGCCCAGCATAATACATCCTAAGCAAGGTATCTGGTTTTAAACCCAATTTTTCTCCAATGATAACACAGCCTTCCCCAACCCGGATGGCATGCTGATGAGCTGGATAATCCCTGGTATTATATTCTAAGACTAAGGCAAGAGTTTGTAGGCTTTCATTGAGTATTTTTTCCCGATCTGAATAAAATACTTTATCATCCATTATACAACCTTTAATAAAATTATAGGTTGTCAAATTTTTTCTGTCAACAGAATAATTGTTTCATCATTTCACTTAATATTCTAGTTATTACTGACTTGCTTAACAAAATATTCCCAGAGAGGATCCTCTTGATTTATATAGTCATCAATGGCAGAATTGATATAAACATGAGGAGTAATAAACTTCTCCTTTTTGATAATGCCTGGCAAAGCTCTCTCCCATATTCGTTGAGAAGTAAAAAAAGTGAAACCTGTTTCAGGCAAATCAACACTGCTTAAATATCCATAACGAATGGAATTATTTCCACAGGGTTGGCCAATGATTTGCCCGAGATTGTTATCTTTTACTGCTACTGCCAGAAATGTTGCTGAACTGAAGGTTGCTCCTCCGGTAAATAAAAATAACTTACCTTGAAATTGTAATTTTTTATTTTTTGGGGATAATTTTCTAATTCCATGATAAATTTGCTGGTTTTTATCTCCAGATCGTTTATAACATTTATAAATATAAAGCTCTTGAGGTTTCTTTATGATATACTTTAATAACTCATCACACCAGGCACTGTTTCCACCGCCATTATTTCGAATATCAACAACTAAATTTTCAATTTCATTTTTTGCAGCTTTTTTAAAAATACTTTTAATAAACTTCCTATCTACCTGGTAGGGTAATCGATTTAACTGAATATAAATGGTTGATAATTCTGGTATCATTTGATAATGGTTTTGTCTTCTGTTCTTTATTTGAGTGACTTCATTACGACATAAATATGCATATTGATGTTGATACTTATCTTTAATAGCGGTCAGTTTTACTATTTTTTGTTTTTCTCCATCCAAGTAAGTCAGTTGTAGAGTATTTTGATGATCAAGTAATCCAAGATACTTTAATATAATCCCATCAGTCATGTAAATTGAGTTACCAAAAAAATTTTTTCTTATACTATATACATTATCTTTATCAACGGAAATCATCTGATTGATCTTTTGCTCAAATTCAATAACAGATAAATCATTAATAGAGAGAACTTTTTTATATAACAGATCTTTTAAATGATCTTCAAAAACATTTACCACATATAATTCATCTCCAAACCAACTCACTTCAATGGGTAAACACAGTGTCAGGTTTTCCCCTTCAACAGGCTGATAATGTAAAGAAGTATGTCCATCATTTAACTTTGAAAAAAAAGTCTTTAATATAAGATGAAAATCCAGATTTGTTGTGCTACTTGCCAGCTGATTAAAAACTTGAGTAACATTTTTTTGCCATTCTTCTTCTTGCATAAATGGGAGTGGTTCGCTTGCTAAACCAGGATGCACTGTTTCAATTTGTTTTATAATCTCAATAAAATCTTTTTGATATTTATTTAAATCAGTTTTTTCCTGCAATACAAAAGACATTTGGCTTGCAGAAAACCGGAAAATGAATAATAACACTAAAACTAATAAAAAATATTTTTTCATGGCATTTCCTTTAAAAGTGATACAAGGAATATATCGAATTGAAAATAATCAGTCAATGATTCTGATGGAGAAGTAAGTGAATCGTAAGATAAACTTAAGAAAACAAGGAAAAAGTAAGATTTTCTAGTTATTGGTGATAATATTTGATATTAAATTATTTAGGATGATTTTTTATTATTTTCTCAATTTCCTGAATCAAAGTAACGGCATTATCCTCTTTCTTACCATAAGAAATGTTAATAGGCTTTTCCTCATACTGATGATAGAGAAAAAGTTCTGATTGATCAGTTCCTATTGCGGCTTTTTCCCCTTTTACCTGATTAGCTACAATAAAATCTAATCCTTTACCCATTAATTTCTCTTTAGCATATTTTTCCAGGTTCTGAGATTCTGCAGCAAAACCAATATGTATTTTATTTTTATCTTTAGCAAGAGATTTTAAAATATCTTTTGTTCTTTTTAAAGGTAAATGAAATTCACCTTCCTGCTTTTTTACCTTATCATCCTGAAAATCTGGCTTATAATCGGCAACAGCTGCTGCCATAAACAGCACATCACAAGTTGAATACTGTTTCTTTACTACTTCATACATTTGTTCTGCAGAACGGACTTTTTCAATTGTACACTGTATATATTTTTTACTAAATTTCTCAAAAATTGCGGAATCCACATTTCCTACTATTAATGTCACCTCAGCACCAACTTTGATCAATTCTTCTGCTAAAGATAAACCCATTTTCCCAGAAGATCGATTGGTAATGAAGCGGACAGGATCAATGTCTTCAATTGTACCGCCCAAAGTGATCAAAATCTCTCTCCCTTTAAACCAGGATTTTTGGCGAGACATTAGAATTTCAACTTCCCCCATTATCCTTTCAACTTCTGGAAATCGTCCGGGGCCTGTGGTTCCACAGGACATTAAACCGTAATCTGGCTCCATGATCCGTGCCCCAGCTTCTGTCAAATTTTTGATATTTCTTTGGGTAATCTGATTGAGATACATACGAGTATTCATGGCAGGCACAAAGAGTTTGGGTGCTTCTGATGAAAGAAGCAATGTAGAAGCCATATCATCAGCAATACCATTAGCAGCTTTGGCAATTATATTAGCTGTAGCTGGTGCAACAATAATCAATTCTGCTAAATCAGTCAAACTGATATGGGGAATATAATCAGACTCATCAAACATTTCAACTGTTACTTTATTTCTGGTAATAGATTTAAAAGAGAGAGGAGTAATAAAGCGACAGGCATTTTTAGTCATCACCACATAAACCTGAGCTTCAGCTTTTTTTAATTGAGAGGCTAAAGAAATTGCCTTAAATGCAGCAATTCCTCCAGTTACCACTAAAACGATATTCTTATCTTTTAACATACATCGATCCTTAATTCAGAGAATGGTTTTTGGAAAGTTCACAAATGAGTACGAAAAAACACGAGAGAACACAGATAAATAATGAATAAACATCAGATCTAAATGAGTAAAAATGATTGACTAATATTATTCATTCTATTTATACCATGGCACTTTGTGTCTTTTCGTGATTTTTTTCATTTATATTTTTTTATCTTCTATTATTTCAAGAAATCTTTTTTCATCAATAATTGAGATTCCGAGATCCTGAGCTTTTTTTAATTTGCTTCCAGCATCACTACCACACAGTAGATAGCTGGTTTTTGAAGAAACAGCAGAAAGAATCTCCCCTCCGTATTGTTTGATTATATCCTTTGCTTTATCCCGAGGTTTAAAATTCTCAAAACTACCAGTGACCACCCATTTTGTTTCACTGAGAAACAAATCTTGAGTATTCAATTGTTGAGGATTTTCTTTTAACTCAAAACAAAGCCCTGCATTTTTTAAATCAGAAATCAATTGAATCACCTGGGAATTGTTAAAATGTTCAATAATGGTCTGGGCTAACAATTCTCCAATTCCATCAATACTGGAAAATATAAGTGGATCATTTTTGTTAGCTATTTTGATAATTTCATCAATGTTTAAAAAATTTTTTGCTAATAATTCTGAAACTTTACTACCAATATCTTTTAGTCCCAATGCGGAGAGGACAGTAGAAAAAGGTTTTTCTTTTGAATGGCTGACTGAATCAATAATGTTTTGGATTTTCTTTTCTTTATAGCCTTCAAAATCTAATAACTTTTGATAATCAAATTGGTAAATCCCGGGAATACTAGAGACTAATTGCTGGGTAAAAAGAAAATCAATAGTTTTATCTCCTAAGGTTTCAATATCCATTTGTCCTTTACTAACAAAATGCTTTAAGGTTCCTAGTACCCGTTGACTACAATCAATATTGGGACAGAATAAATGGGCACCATCTTCGATTAAGGAAGTTTGACAGGATGGACAACTTAGAGGTAATTGGAAAGAGCCAGCTGACTTACCTTTTTCTAAAACTTCTTCCACCGCAGGAATAACATCTCCCCTTTTAGAAATAGTGACACGATCCCCAATATTCACACCTACTGCATTGATATAGTCCTGATTGTGTAAAGTAGCACGACTAATGGTTGATCCAGAAAGTTTTACCGGTTTCAAATTAGCAACCGGAGTGATTCTGCCTCCCCTGCCGACCTGGATATCAATAGAAACTACTTCTGTTTCCGCCTGGGGAGCCTCAAATTTATAAGCAATCGCCCAGCGAGGGTGATGAGAAGTAAACCCTAATTCATCTCTAATCCTTAATTCATTGATCTTAATCACTAGTCCGTCAATTTCATAAGCCAGTTTTTTTCTTGCTTCAGTCATTTGCTGTAAATAACCTTCGATAGCATCTAATTCACCTTGTATACCTTGAGCAAAAGGCAAGATATCTTTTTTACCATGATCACTAAAGTAAGCTATATGATCGTTGAGAGGAAATCCCAACTCTTTTAAATAAATCAAATTGGAAAGGTGATCAGAAAAGACTTTATCAGAAAAATAACCTTCATAAACAAAAATATTTAATGGAAATAAAGCTGCCTCTTTAGATTTTTGTCTTCTTACAGCTCCACTCGCTAAATTACGAGGGTTGGCATAGAGACCGTCTGCATACTTTTGATTGAATTGATGAAATTCATCAACTTTAATATAGATTTCTCCTCTGACAGCTAAATCACCTTGATAATCAATTTTTAAGGGCACACTATGAATGGTCTTAATATTTTCAGTTATTTCATTGCCAATATAACCACTTCCTCTGGTTAATGCACTAACTAACTGCCCTTTCTGATAATAAAGGACCACTCCAGAACCATCAATTTTTGGTTCAACCGTTAAATCTATCTGACCTGGATATTTTTTCTCATTTTTTTCAATCCATTCAGCTAAATCGCTGGAATTATAGCATTTATCTAAAGAGAGAACAGGGATGGTATGTGGTTTTTCCGGTAAAGACTGATCAATATCTGATCCAACACGGACAGTTGGTGAATTGGGATCAGAAAACTGCGGATATTGCTCTTCCAATGCTAATAATTGATCAAACAACTTATCATATTCACCATCATTCATAATAGGTTGCGAATGAACATAATAGGCATGCTGGGCCTTATTGAGTTGTTCCCGTAAATTCTCAATTTGCTTTTTTATTTTAATGAGTTCATTTGACTCAGTAGCCATGTAATGCTACCCTCCAGAAAGGTCGATATTATATCTTAGTAAAAAACCACTGAAATGGCAATCTTTATTGTTAAATTATCATAGGGAAAAACCTGACTCACGATTTTAAAATAATGGTATTTCACTATATCTGTTTCAGTGATAAATAAAAGTACCTGATTCTTTGTAAAAACAAGTACTCAATTTGACTCCCCTTTACTCTACCCTTAAATTGATAAAACCGTATCGAAATATAACTTTTTTTAAATTTCTAAATCAAGAATCGTTAACTAAATGCTAATTTTAAAAACCGGCTTCATTGTAAAAAAAATAATTTATTGAAAAAAACATTGACTTATTGTAAAAAACACACTATTATTTAGTGTATAAAGTACACTATAAGAGAGTTAGCTTATGAGTTACACCTATGAATATGAAAGGCCATGTGTCACAGTCGATTGTGTGGTATTTGGATTGGATTTGGAAGAAAAGAATCTCAAAGTTTTGCTGATAAAACGAAAACTTAAACCATTTAAAAATAACTGGGCTCTTCCAGGAGGATTTGTTAACATGAACGAAAACCTGGAAAATGCAGCAAAGAGAGAGTTAGCTGAAGAAACAGGTTTAACCAATATTTTTTTAGAGCAGCTCTATACTTTTGGAGAAGTGGATCGAGATCCCAGAACCCGGGTAATAACTGTTGGTTATTATGCTTTGGTAAAAATGGATCATTTAATACTCCATGCAGATTCAGATGCAGAAGATGCTGCCTGGTTCAGTATTGATGACTTACCAATACTAGCATTTGATCACAAAATGATTATGGATACTGCAATCAGCAGATTACAGGGAAAAGTTCAGTATCAACCAATAGGCTTTGAGTTATTACCTGAAAAATTCTCTCTCACTCAGCTACAGAATTTGTATGAAATTGTGCTGGAGAAAAAATTTGATAAAAGAAATTTTCGAAAAAAAATACTAGCAATGAATTTACTCAAAGAACTGGATGAAATTGAAAAAGATGTTGCCCATCGAGCTGCCCGCCTTTTTTCATTTGATAAAGAACAATATGCATCATTAAAAGAAAAAGGATTTAATTTTACACTCTAACCTAACTGATAAGGATATTTATGAAAACAGGCTTAACCTTAGGAAAATATTCCCCTTTTCATACTGGACATCAGTCTTTAATTGAACTCGCATTGAATGAGATGGATCATCTCATAGTCGTTATTTATAATTCCCCTGAAACAACCCATATCCCCCTAAAAATTCGGGCAAACTGGATTCGTCAAATTTATCCCCAAGTAGAAGTCATTGAAGCCTGGGACGGCCCCACAGAAATTGGCAATACAGAGACAATTAAAAAAAAACAAGAGCACTATCTATTGAAATTGTTAAAAAATCGAAAAATAACTTCATTTTACTGCTCTGAGTTTTATGGAGAACATATCAGTCAGCTGTTTCATGCAGAAAACCGACAGGTACCCAAATCGATTCTCATCTCAGGGAGTATCATCAGGAAAAACATTTACCAATATAAAAATTTTTTAGATCCCATTGTTTATCAGGATCATATATTAAATATTGCTTTTGTTGGTGCTCCCAGTACAGGTAAATCCACTATTTGTAAAAAACTAGCACAAGCATTGAATACCGTCTGGATGCCTGAATTCGGAAGGGAATACTGGGAAACCCATCATAAAAACAGGAGATTGTCAAAGGAGCAATTAGTTGAGATTGCAACAATCCATTTAGATCAGGAAAATAAGTTAATCCAACAAGCCAATCGCTATATTTTTTGTGATACAAATGCAATTACCACCTATATGTTTGGTAAATATTATCATGGGAAAGTCCTGCCAGAGTTACAACACTTAGCTGAGCAAGCTGAAAAAAGATATGATCTGTTTTTTCTATGTGATGATGATATCCCTTACGATGATACACCAGATCGATCAGGAGAACTCAACAGAAAATGGTTTCAGTATGAAATCGAATCTGATCTAAAAGTACGAAAACTCCCCTACATAAAATTGTCTGGAACTATAGAAGAGCGAATGAATAGAGTAAAAAAAATGATAAGAGATCTCAAAAAATATGATTGCCCTTTTATTAATTATTTAAAGAAATAAAAATGAACAAAGGAGAAAATTATGGAAGCAATTATTAATTTATTTAGCGTGAATACAACATTTTTTACCATTCTTTCCTATCCAATGAGTTATCTGGAATTTGTTGGAACCATAATGTATTTATTGTCGGTAATTTTAATAGCTCAGAAAAAAATGTTGACCTGGCCTATCGGAATTGTCTCTGTCATATTATATGCAATTCTTTTTTATCAAATACAGCTTTACTCTGATACAATAGAACAATTATATTATCTGGGAGCTAGTGTTTACGGCTGGGTCTTCTGGCAAAAAAACAAAACCACAACTGAAAAAAGTATTAATTTTCGCTATAGTACCAGAAAATACATACTGGTATTTATCATTTTTACTATTGGTGCAACCCTAATAGTGACAATATTTATGAGAAATATTCATCAAATTTTACCAGTATTTTTTCCTACACCTGCTTCATTTCCCTTTCTGGATGCCTTAACCACTATTATGAGTTTTATTGCTATGTTCTTAATGGCACAAAAAAGAATTGAAAGCTGGATCTACTGGATTATTGTAGATGTAATTGGGATTGTTCTCTATTTTGTGAAAAACGTAAAATTTATTTCTCTTTTATATTTAATACTGCTTATTATAGCGATCAGGGGTTTTATAAAATGGCATCATGAAAAGAA
>JAKSBL010000371.1 GCA_022361115.1 Spirochaetota bacterium
AAAAAAATCAAACAAACACCATCTTCATTGTACAGACCGCAACCATGAACTCCTGCTGTTTGTTGAAAGAGTTGAGATTGGTGATTAAAATCAGTAAAAATATTATTTACAAGAGAAAAGTGGATATCTATGATCGATTGGTGCTGACAAACAGGTAAGGTTTGCTTTGCTTGCAGTTTACTGCTTTTTTTATTAATACTTAAATTAGCACTTGAGTGAAATTGGGTTGTATTATTTATAATCGTTTTAACAGGCAAAGCAAGTTCATTATAATAGCATCCCAGAACAAGTAGTTCTACATCTTCATTAATAGTTAAAATTTCTTTCATTTTCTTTTGATTAACAAACAATGAAATTATTTTTTCATGAATGACAAGCTCATCAAATCGATATTCTTTGTCCTGCCAAACCTGATCAGCTGTAGTTTTTTTCACAATCTCAAAGTGATTCATAAAGAATATTTTATGTTTTTTTTAAAAGAAATTCTATTGTTTTGTAAAATTTAAAAATCCCAGCCAAATAACAAGGTAATACGTTCAAAACATACAGCCCAATCAGCATAGTTTCTTAACATAAAAAAGGCATTTCCAACTGTCTCATCTGTATAGACCGCCATGTTGCTCCAGTGAAAACCAATTAATAAATGATAGTTATATGGAAGATCCAGTAAAACATTTGGCCCAAAACGGAGATGCGCAAAATCAGAACCCCAACCTCCATCTTTCATAGGAGAATCATTGAAATGGGTAAGGTGTAAATTTATTAATTCCAGATACATGGCCAAGGTAATGGTAAAATGATGATGCTGAACAAAACCACGGAACATTTTTTCATCAGCTATTTTTTTTCTCTCATCAATAATAGCCGGAATTTGGTAACCTAAAACATAGGTACCTTTGAAAGACCAGCCATCGAGGGTATTTCCTTTGTTCCCTTCCCATTCATAAGGCAGATGGTTTTTCTGGTTGAGCAAATCTATATGTTCAAAAACAGGGGTAGCCACTACGACAATATGTGTCCACCTTTTATATTTAGCATTCACTAAGGCAGCTACATCAAACTGAAAAGTTGCACTGAACCAGTTTCTTAAAACCGGCCCTAAGAATGTATCGCTAGCTAAAATTTCCTGTGGTAAATCATTATCAGAGGTATCATAATCATTTCCCAGGTTATTTCTGGCTAATCCATTGGCAAGAGCAATATTCCAGCCACTTCCAATTGAAAAGCCGGCGTTCAGTTTTAAAAAAGCAATTGGCTGCAAAATGATTTCTGCTCCACCATTCATGGAAACAGGAGATAATCCTCCGTGCAGTTTAAACTCAATATTATTATCTAAAAATAAAGGATGTTTGTTATGAAAAAAAGGGGCAATAAAAGAAAAGCTGAAAAACAGCTTGCCTTCTCCTACTAAACCGCCAATAACCCGCCCCGGATCACCGGCACTATGATGATGATGAGATGAGTCATTTTCTTCAGTATAATCTAGTTTTTCTCTGGTTAACGGTGAAATATGGCCCTTTGCAATACCTTTTTGCTTAGGTAAATAAAGTGCCCCTGCCAAATCAATTGTTCCTCGTAGCTTAAGATAATAGATCTCTTTTTGATCACTACTTTGATCAGCTAAAAGAGCACCTGCCAGTGAGAGAAGCAGTAAGAGGGAACCAATTTTTTTCATTATAAATTTCCTTTACGCATAGTCTTCATTTTCTAAAAAAGTTAGTATTTTTTGGTTCATTAAATCACGTTCAGGTCCAATGGTACAGAGGTGTAAACTCTTGTTCAACCAGAAAATCTCTTTGCTCTGTGAACGGATATGTTTATTAATGTAAAGTGCAGCTTTGGGATGAACCGAATCATCTTGATGAGATTGAATAATAAGAGCAGGACAAGTGACCTTTTTTAAACATTTTCGAGCTATTTTTCTTAATTTTAAAAATTGAACAATACTGGAGATTGGCATACCCTCATATCCTACATTGTATTCCATTAAATACTCATCTGTTTTTCTTTTCTCATCTAACTCCTGCCATTGATTATATTTCATGAAAAACTGTAGTACAGGCGTAATCTGAATCTGCCAGTCTTTATGCTGGTAAAACGCCCCTTCTATAAATATTACCTTTTCTACCTCACGGTGAGCAGCAACAATACTAGCTAATTGTCCGCCCATGGAAAAACCAATCACTACAATTTTTTTAAATTTCTCTTTCAGTTGATCGTAATGCTCAAATGCATCATTGATCCAGTCTGTATAGTGTACCTTTTCCAGATCTTCTTTTTTTGTTCCATGACCAGATAATAGAGGAGCTGATACTGTATACCCCCCTTTTTCATTTAAGTATTGGGAAGGCAAAAGAACTTTTCCCGGAGATCCTGTAAAACCATGTACAAAAAGAATCGCTGTATCCTTTTTTCCTGGTATATAAAAAGGTTTGGCCAAATCATTAAAATATTCCATTTGCTATCCTTTTACTTGCCATATGAACTGTTTATATCTAAATTAAATAGACAAAAAAAATGCAGATTCAATAAAATCTGCAGTATGAACCCCGAAAAATACTACTATTTCTTCAAAATTTTGTCAATTTTTTAATTCATCACTAAGATCAAAATGCATTACTCTTTAATCAGCAACTGGATTTCAGTCAAATAATTCTCAGGATTTCCCAAAAAGATTAAACCTGGGCCTTTAAGATAAATCTCTCTGATTGGAAGAACAAAATCTTTATGATCTTCTGCCAGACGATCTAAAAGCCTTTTATAAGTTTCACCGATTCGCTCATATGGCCCTTTGTGAAGGGCTGAATACACTTTGCCTCCTGATAATATCCGGCTGGTTATATTATTTTTATTGACTGGTTTTTTAACAATAACCCCAATTTCAATATCAGCTTTTTCTTCTTTATATTCACGATTCCAGTATAAAGAAAAAGGCCCCCCTTTAGCTGATCCGGCACAGTTTTTCATGAGATGCCCAACATGTTTTCCAAAATCAGAGTATTTTCCAAAATAACGATACCCTGCAATAAATTGGTCTTCAATATCCTTTACTGCAATTTCTTTGTTCCATTTCATAGTTTTTGCTTCCTCCTGATACTGAAGAAAACGGGAAAGCTGTTGTTCCAGATTTTGATACTTGCTAACTTTTTCTTGGACTTCCTGAATTTTATGAAGGACAGTTTCTATCAGGTCTTGATCATCCTTTGCATTATGAATAATTTCCTGCATCTCTTTAATGGTAAAATCTAGTGCTTTCAGTCTTTTTATTAACTCTGCCTGCTCAATCTGTCTTTCATGATAAAGACGATATCCGGTTTGAAAATCAATTTCTGTCGGCTCTAGTATTTCTTTTTCATGATAAAATCGCAAGGTTTTAATAGATAAACTGGTAATACGAGAAAAATCACCAATTCTGTACAACTTATCCATCCTGTTTCCTTTTTAAGATTTTAGGCTATCACAATAGCTATGTAATAATGATAAGCCCTCCAGTAAGGGGAGAGTCAAGCACCTTTTTTGATAAAAATAGCGGTTCCAGCCAGGTTCGATTCCCAGTAACACTGCTTCTTCATAAAAATTATACCCAGTTAATTGGGCACAACTAGAATTAATTAGCCATATTATTAACAATATGTTATATTTAGATATTTTTCAAGTAATAATCTTTTCTTCTTTCTCTTGACTGTAAATGACAGATTCATTATAGTTGAATATACTATCTATATATCTTGATTAAAGCTTTGGAATAATTATGGAATTAAATATACATCACACCATTGCCGGTTTTTCCCTTCGAAATAAAAAAACCATCCATGAAATAAATGGAACAGGTTATGTTTTTACCCATCAAAAAAGTGGAGCTAAATTGGTCTGGTTAGCCAATGATGATGACAATAAAGTTTTTTCTGTTACATTCCGAACCCCTCCTAGTGATGACAGTGGTTTACCTCATATACTGGAACACTCTGTACTTTGCGGATCAAAAAACTACCCAATTAAAGACCCTTTTTTAGAATTAGAAAAAAGCTCTTTAAATACTTTTTTAAATGCTTTTACTATGGCTGATAAAACCATGTATCCTGTGGCAAGTAGAAATCATCAGGATTTTTTTAACCTGATTACTGTTTATATTGATGCTGTATTTTATCCATTGATTTACCAGTATCCTGAAATTTTCCAACAGGAAGGCTGGCATTATTCCTTAAAAAAAGCTACAGATCAATTAAAATACAATGGGATTGTTTATAATGAAATGAAAGGGGCATTTTCATCCCCAGAGAGCATCCTTTCCCGCTATTGTAAAAAGGTGCTCTACCCGGAGAATGCATACTGCTATGAATCTGGTGGAGATCCTGATAGTATTCCATCATTAACTTATGAACAATTTTGCAACTTTCACAAGCAATATTACCATCCCTCTAATGCCTATTTCTATTTTTATGGGGACTGCCAAATTGAATCATTACTCAACATGATAAATAATAATTATTTATCACAAGATAACAGCATTACCATTGATTCCCAAATAAAAGAACAAGCAAAATTTACGACTCCCAGAGAGTTTCAAATTTTTTATCCTCAATCTGAACAGGAATCCATAGAAAATAAAGCTTATCTGAGTTTAGTTTATATGGTTGGTAAGGCTACCAATGCAGAAACTTTACTAGGTTTGGAAATTCTTACAACCATTTTAATGGATAATGCTGCTGCACCTTTAAAAAAAGCACTGTTAGATAGCGGCATAGCAAAAGATATCTTAACAGAATATGATGATGATTTATTACAACCCCTTTTTTCCATTACAGCTAAACATACGGCTGAAAATAAGCTGGAAGATTTTTTAAAAATCATTCGTACGACTCTACAACAATTAATGACCAAAGGAATTGATGAGAAAAGAATTGCCTCCTGTATTTACAATAAAGAATTTGAGCTCAGAGAGGCTGACTATTCCTATTATCCTAAGGGTTTATTTTATAATTTTGCCGTAAATACCAGCTGGTTATATGATAGTGATCCATTTATGCACTTAATTTACGAACCTCTTTTAGAAACGATAAAAGATAAAGCAAAAAACCGGTATTTTGAAAAACTCATTGATGAATATTTGCTCAACAACTCTCATCAATGCATTATTACCATGTCTCCTCAGAAAGGGTTAAATACAAAAAAAGAAAAAGAATTAGCTGAACAATTAGAGAAATATCAAAAATCCTTATCAGAGCAGCAAGTTGAGCAAATGATTGAGCAAACCAGAAAATTACAGACTTTTCAAGATAAAAAGGATGATCCGGCTGATATTGCTAAAATACCAATGCTGAGCATAGAGGAAATTAATCCAAAAACCGAAATTTTACCTATTGAAGTTCTGGAAAAAAATAAAAAAACGGTTCTTTATCACTCCCTTTTTACCAATCAAATCGTCTACTTAAGTTTCTATTTTTAAACAAACTTCGTTCAACAGGAACTTCTGCCTTACTTAACCATTTTAGCCAAAGTTTTAACAAAGCTGTCTACCAAACATTATGATTTTATTGATCTAACCAATGAACTGCATTTAACTTTTGGGGGTATGAAAATCAATAATGACTCTTTTGTTGATTTTAAAAATACTGAAAAATTTACTCCCTTTTTTCAAGTCAGTGCCAAAGGATTATTTAATAAACTGGATAAGATGCTTAAGTTACTAGAGGAGATCTTTTTTTATTCACAATTTGATGATCCCAAAAGAATAAAAGAAATCCTGCTGGAGTTAAAATCCCGGTATGAAATGAAAATCATGTCATCAGGCCACCAAATTGCTATTTCCAGGGTTTTTTCTTATTTTACTCCTGCCAGTGCATTTTCTCAGCAGCTCAGCGGTGTAGATTTTTACTATTTTCTTTGTGATTTAATTCAGCATTTTGATGAAAGATTCCCATTAATCATGAAGAATTTACAATCCTTGTTTTCCCGGATTTTTCAGAAGAACCAGGTAGTATTATCCATTACAGCTGATGAAACAATAAAATCAAATATTTATCAAAAAGTATCAACGCTGTTAGAAAAAATGAACTGTCAAAAAACAAAAGCTATAAAATATTCCTTTAAATCCATTCAGCAAAATGAAGGATTTATGATCCCCGGACAGGTGCAGTATGTAGCAAAAGGCTTTAACTTCAAACAATTAGGATTTTCTTATCAGGGGGACTATCAAGTACTGAATTCCATTTTACAATTAGAATATCTCTGGCAAAAGATCCGTATTAATGGGGGTGCTTATGGAGCTTTTTCATCTTTTGGGTGGAATGGAAGTTGTGTATTAGCATCCTATCGGGATCCTGGTTTATCCGGAACCCTGAATACTTTTGACCAGGCCTATCAATTTATTAAAGACCTAAATTTAACTGAAAGAGAATTTACCAAATTTATAATCGGTACGATTGGCAGTATTGATACTCCTATGACTCCTTATTTAAAAGGCAAAAAAGCAACTCACCGCTACTTGTCTTCTTTGACTTCTCAGGATGTTCAAAAAATGCGTAATCAAATTCTAACTACTGGATTAAAAAAAATAAAAAGTTATTATAAAATCCTTAAAAGTGGAACAGAGTTAAACCACTACTGTATTGTCGGTACTGAGTCAGCTATTTCTTCACAGGCAGACCTCTTCCAAAAAACCGAATCATTAATCAAGTAGGAAAACCAGGTATGCAATTTCTAAAAAAAATTAATCCTTATCTTTTACTAGTCCTTGGAGCTGTTATAATCAGTTTTTCTGGAATTTTTGTTAAACTAACAACAGTCAATTCCATTGCTTCTGCATTTTATCGCGTCTCTTTTGGCGGCTTTGCTTTCTTGATCATTCTCATAATAACCAAAAAAAAACTTTTAATTGATAAAAAAAATTTGTTTTTTGCAGCCCTTACCGGCCTTTTTTTTGCAGTTGATTTAAGTTTCTGGCACTCTAGCATCCATTATATCGGCCCAGGTTTAGCCACGATTTTAGGAAATTTTCAGGTTATTTTAATGGCGCTGATTGGGATTTTAGTTTTTAAGGAAAAAATTACAATCCGCTTTATTTTAGCTGTCCCTTTAGCAGTGGCTGGAATTTTTTTATTAGTGGGAATTAAGTGGAATGAATTTTCTGAAAATTATCAATTAGGTATTCTGTTTGGATTGATCACAGCAATTTGCTATACAGGGTATTTATTGTCTCTCCGCTATGCACAATCTCACTCACAAAAAGCAGAGGTTAGTGCTTTTATAATGTGGATCAGCTTTTTTACAGCAATTTATTTAAGCATTCCTAGTATTTTTCAGCCTCAGCCTGTGAATTTCTTTGTTCTCAATTGGCAGGATGGAATGATATTATTTATTTATGGTGTGCTGTGCCAGGCATTTGGGTGGTTAATCATTACCACAGCATTACCACAAATTCCAGCTTCCAGAGCAGGTTTGATTTTACTTTTACAGCCAGCTCTTTCTTTTATCTGGGATATGCTGTTTTTAGGCCGTCCAACAGGGATAATAGAAATCATTGGCGCAACATTAGCTCTCGGGGCAATCTATTTGGGAAGCGTAGTGAAAAAAAAATAAAATCTTTTTAAAATTCATCTTCCCGATATTCTGGTTGTTGCCAATCACAAGAACAGCACTGATAGGGAGCGATCTGGATAGAGTGGGGGCCATAGCCTAAATCTTTCCATTCTGCGTAACAAGAACTTTCGCATCTCGGACACACCATAACTTTTTCTTCTCTGTATTCCATAATGACTTTTCCAAACTTTTTAAATAGAAGTAAAAATCCGGTAACACCGATTTTTATAAGTATGGAGATTTCACTCCATTAATATTTTCGACAGATTTCATATTTTAATAATCCTATCTATCTTAAAGGAGATATATCTTAACTAAAGAAAAACAAGTATCTTTCCTAAAATAGGCTATTTTAATGAACCTGTCAAGCAAGCTGGAAGAGAGAGATTCCTCATGTAAGTAAAAAATTTAAAAAAGGAAGGCAATTTGAAGATAAGATTAAAATTAATATCATTGCTTTAAAATATGGTCTTTTAATTCCCACAATGCAGACTTCGCATTATTCATATGCGGGATCATCTGAAAATAAGTGGGATCAATTTCACTGGTTTTTCCAGTCTGTTTTAAATTGATAGTTTTATGAATTAATTCTTCAATCACTCTAAATTCAGTTAAAAATTTTTGAAAAGATTTAATATTGCCATGTAATTTTTGACCTATATCAGCAATCCATTGATGGGTTCCTGCATCATTAATTTGATCTGGATCACCGATTTCCGGCCGATCTAAAAACACCCGGACATTACCCAGCCAGGCTTGTATCATTAAAGCAAATGAGGATATTTCCAGTGCACGCCCTTTTTTACTTCCTTCTTCTTTATCCTGATTTTCTTCAAAAGTAAATTTATCAATCAGTTGATAAAAATGCTCAGCATTTTCATTGTTACCCACTATCAAAGAGGTCATTTCTCCTTGAAAATCATTCACATTCCAGGCTGACTTTCCAACTTCATCGATTTTTTCTACAGTTGTATTTGAAAAATCCTTTATAGAAATAATCACCTGATTAATATCTTCAGCACCTTTTTGCATTTCCTGTGAACCATCCTGAATTTCATAAGAAACTTGTTGTAACCGGTCAACAGCTTTTAAAATTTCATTACTGCCTGTCGATAGTTCACTGGTACTTTGGGAGATCTCTTCAAAAGCCCCGACAAATTCTCCTACTCCACTATTGATTTGAGAAAATGCATCCCCGGTTTCTTCACTGATAGAGGCAGCAATTTTAATGTTCTCAATAATCTGATTTAATGAAGCGGAAATATTTTTTGCACTATCCGCTGCAGATGTAGCTAATTCCTGGATTTCAGAAGCAACGACTGCAAATCCCTGGCCAGCCTCACCAGCATGGGCTGCTTCAATTGCAGCATTTAGTGCCAGCATATTGGTTTTATCTGCTACATTATCAACAACAGAAATCATATCTTGCATGTCATCAATACCTTTATTGATTTCTTGAATAATATTATTGGTCTCATAAACTTTTTGGCCGCCAAGATCAGTGATCTTCATGAGTTCCTGAATAGCAGTTTGTTTTTCCTGTACAACTCTGGCAACAGACTGAATATTGGATATAATTTGTTCAATGGCAGTAGAAGTTTCTGTTATAGCTGATGATTGATCATCAATACTTCTTTTTAAATTATTAATATTCGCTAGTATTTCTTCTATAGCAGCAGAAGATTCGGCAATTTTAATATCCAGTTCATTAATATCTCGCCGAATAGCAGTTACATTTTCCCCCATCATATTTGTTGCAATCATAGTTTGCTGCACTTGAACAGAAAACTTATCATTGATATCTTCCCGAATAATGATTAAACTCCGCAGCTGGTCCAGCTTTTCTTTTATTGTTGCTATAAATTCTGTATATAATAACCGTTTTAATTCCTTTAATCCCCCAAGAAATTTTAGAGAAGAGGTTTTTGTAATTAAATCTCCGGAACCAGCCAGTTGAATGGTCGTTTCAATATTTTTTAAACTATTATTAATAAACAAGGAAAGGATTACCCCAATCATTCCTGCAATAACAGCAGTTCCTAATAAAATCAATATAATCACTGGCTGCAATTTCGCTTTATAATCTAATATTAAGGTTTCAACAGATGTCTGCTCCTGTAATAATTTTTGAATGGTTGCAGAAGAACCACTTTGGATGATGATTCCTAATAATAAGGCAGGCAAGATTGCTATAACAAGGGAAAAGATAATGATCTGGATCATGAGAAAAAAACGATTTTTTTTAGCATTCATAATAACATCCTTAGCAGATAAATAAGAAGCATATTACAAGAATAATGCATGACTTTAATCAAGTCAATAGTAGAAAATTATTACTTTTTGTAGAAATTGGACTTTTTTTTAAATAAACCCAATTTGTAAAATATTCTG
>JAKSBL010000127.1 GCA_022361115.1 Spirochaetota bacterium
AAAAACTAAAGCACCTTCAGAATAAATCTTTTTTATCTTTATTAAAAAACAGTCACACTAAAGGGATTAATCAATCTACCATATTTTCTGATTTCAAAATGCAGGTGAATACCTGTTGAACGGCCGGAACTTCCCATTAAACCTAAAATTGTACCGGAAGATACCCATTGATTTCTTTTAACATAAATTCGAGATAAATGGCCATAAATAGTCATGTAACCAGAGGTATGCCTGATTTTTATTATTTTACCATAAACCGGGTGCCAGCCAGTGTAGATTACTTTACCTGGAGCTGCAGAATAGATATAGCCTCCCCTTTTATTAGCAATATCTACTCCCGTATGAAAGGAACGACGGCCTGTCCAGGGATCTCTTCTATATCCAAAATAAGAAGTAAAACGGCCATATGCTGGTCGCCGAAAATACTCACCCAGCATTAAATATTTTGTTACTTGATCATAATGTATGCCTGGTACAAATATTTGATCAATTTTTTTATCTATAACAACGTGATTAATTCTTAATAAATCCTGTTTATCATATTTGTACTGGTCAGCAATTTTATCCAGATCATTATTCACCTTTACCATAATCCCGTCTTGATTAGGAATGATCATTTTTGCACCTAAGGCAATATTGGAAGGTATTTTAATATTATTCAATTTGATAATAGTAACTTCATCAATACCAAATTTTCTGGATAATGAATGAACAGAATCACCGGATTTTATAGTATATTGAAAGTAAGTAACCGGGGGAGCAAGGATATCAGGTATATAAGCACCACCTATTCCTTCATCACTTGTCTGATCTGTAAATAGTTGAGCTACTTTTTGTAAGTTTTTCTGATTTCTCTGAGGTAATAATATGTTTTCCTCAGATTGCTGTGTTTTGTATAAAAAAGCAAAAACTAAAGTAGCAAATACTAGTGAATATATTAGTGTAAAAAATCCTATTTTATAAATAGGTTTCAATTTTATCATAAAAAAACCTAATCCAATAATATGATACAGCCTCTCTGGTTTATTTATCGGCTGTTAATCCTGTAAATATTGTAACATAAAATAAGAATTAGTCATTCTTTTTTTATAATTATCCATGTTACAAAAATTTACTTCAGTAATTTCAGAGGATTTAAGGTTCGGCCATTTTTTCTAATCTCAAAATGAAGATGTGGGCCAGTACTTCTGCCTGATGTACCAACAAAAGCGATTACATCACCTTGCCTGATTTGTTGATTTAATTTCACATTAACTGCTTTTAAATGGGCATAAACAGTAACATATTGAGCATCATGACGAATCATTAAAATATTTCCATATATTTTATCTTTACCAATATAAATGACTTTTCCACCTTTTGGAGCTTTCACAGATGTTCCATAATCGGCTTTAATATCAATCCCTCTATGAAAAAGATTCAGTTTATTAAATGGGTCTAAGCGAAACCCATAATAGGAAGAGATTTTACCTGAAATTGGCCAAATAAAATTACCGGTACTTTTCTGTTTACTTTTAACTGGCCCTTTTTGCTGGACTTGATAAATTTTATTTCTTTCATATTGAGTTAAACCAGATTCTGGTATAAATAATTTTTTACCAGGAATTAAAATAGAATCAGCCAAATCATTAGCATCAACAATTTTTTCCCATGAGATGCCGTAAAGTTGAGCTATTTTATAAATAGAATCATTCTTTTTAATCTTTATAAGCCTGCCATTCTGATTGGGAATCATAATAAAATCCCCCACTTTTAATAAAGAAGGATTTTGTATATCATTCACTAATATCAACGTATCCAAGTTAACACCATAACGACTGGCAATTGTAGAAAGGGAATCATTAAATTTAACACGGTATTTTGTAAATTTTACTTTTTTTGTAGTAGCGATTTGTTGACCATTTTTAATCGGTTGCAGCTCAGACGAAACAAAATAATCTCTGAGCAGTTGATTTCCATTCTCAATCGGCATGATTTCATTCATATGGATGTGCTGAATAAAAGGATCAGCAAAAGTAATAGTAATGGTTAAAAAAGACAAAAATCCAAATAAGCAAATAAAGATCAGTCCATAATACAAGCCAATATAACCTTTTTTTTGATTTTGAACATACTGTTTTGACTTTGTCGCATACTCTTTTGGTAACCTTCTTTTTTTATAAGGCCTTTTTTTATCTGATTTATATTTAATTTGAGATTGATTATGAAAGTAGATTTCCCAATCAACAGAATTATATTGTTTATTTTTATTCAATCCAGTCTCCGGATGATTTATCTGTTAGAGGATCCTGCAAAAAATGCTATAGATTTTAGAAAACCTCTATTCAATTACATATATACAGTAAGAACCTCACATTTCAGCATTTTTTGCAAAAAGCCATTATTGTATAATAATATTTTCGACAGTTTTGCTGATTTTTAACCTTTTTTTATGGATATTTTCTAATTCTTTTGATTTTAACTTATCTTAAATTGACTATATTTCGATATTTATTTATAATGAAGTTGCTTTTATTCAAAGAAGGAAATTTTTATTCTATTTCACCAACTTGATAAGGCGATAAATGTATCTTTTTTTCAATTTATGTGAATGGAAATGGTTTTTCTAACAAAAAGTACTAAATTTTTAAATAAAGACTGAAGGTAAAAATATGTCATCTTTAGATGAAATCAAAAAAAAGTTAAATATAGAAGAGATGGATAAAAGTAGCCGCAAAGAAATGTTTAATAAATTTGTTGAAAAAGGCGGCAAAGTCATTAAAGAAAAATCAAAAACACAACCCCTTCGATTTAATCGGACAAAACAAATCGAAGTGAATGAAAAATTAGCCAGGCAAAATGAGTTAATCAAACAAAAATACCGTTCTTCACCAAGAAAACAAAATACTGAAACTATCACCAGAGTACCCTCTGAAAATAGAAAATACTCTTTTATGCAATTTATTAGGGGTTTCTTATCCGGCACTTTTGCTTTATCAAAAAAATTTAATAAAAAATTTACCAAAAATGTTTTAGATGAATTAAGCACGATTCTCTCATCACTTAATTTTATCTGTAGCCAGTTTGTATCTATTGAGCCAGAACAAAAATGGAAAATGGTAGATTATTTAAACAGCCAATTTTCTTTATCCTATGAAATTCTCATGCGCTTCTATGATTTATATCGAATCAATAGCTTAACCAGAATTCAAAACTATTTTAAAAATGTCAATCACATTGAATGTACTGAGGTTTTAAAAAATATTCTTTCTTTTTATCGGGATCTGGTGATTCTTTATCCCTATTGGGAAACCAGTAAAGAACAACTCTGGAAAGCAATATCTTATCAACAAAATAGTAGTGAACTCCAACCTCCTTTACCTCGGAGCAAAATCAATCGCTATATTGATAAATTATTTGATTATTACTTGCCCCATTTACATACTATCATTACTTACAATGAAAACCTCAAACTGCCTTATGAACTGGAATATGTAAGAGAGTATTTAAAAATCAATGCAGAAGAAGATATTGGCAGTATTAGCAAAAGGCTTGCTGATGAAAAAGCAATATACCTAGCTGAACTGGAAAAGGAAAAAGAAGAAAGAAAAAAAGTCTTAAAAGAATCAGTAGAAAAAAAAGAAATGGACAAGATTCCTAAATACATCCAAAAAGGTCTAGCTATTATAGATGCAATCATTGATAAAATTCCTGAAAAATTAAAAGAAGATAAACAGGCCCAATTATTTGAAGCCAACGAAAAAATGCTCTATTTCTATTATTTGTTTAATGAATTTGATAAGGAGTATTCTTTTCTGTTAACTTCTTCACAATTAAAACTCACTTCTCGATTAGAATCAGGAGTCAGGACCGATTTACGCTCAGATTTTGATGAAACTTTTATTAAGTTTAATGAAATTGCCAATTTTATTCGAGAGTACATCGAATTAATGGAAGAGTATCATAATTTAAAAATCGAACTGGAGGATTCTCCTCTGGTTTTACAACAGAAAATTGCCAGTCAAAATTTAAAAAGGACTCAATTATTTAATGAAATACGATCACGATCTATCCATTTTTTTAAAAAATTTTCTATTTCATTACAAAAATTGATCAATGATTATCGTCAAGACCGCTTACTTTTACAAAATCCCGAAGACCCTCTGCAATTTACTCTTGGAAGAGGAACCCGCAAAAAGTTTCAAAATGTTCCTATCATTAAAGCGATTGCAGCTGCATTTAGTTTTTCTTCAGCATTTCATTATTATCTCTCATTTGATGCATTAAGTCAGAAAAGTCTTTATCTTGATAAGAAAACAGAAGAAGGACCAGTTGAAGATGAACTTGCTCCTCTGGATAAAACAGAAGAGAAAGATCCGTCATAAAAAGATGAAATGATAATAGACATTTATACCATTCTCGCCTGTATGGGGACGACCATATTATGTAGCAGAAAATAAAATTCACATCCCTAAATTTACTAAGCTCATCCTGTATTGACTATTCATTTTTTTTATTTTATAGTGCTTTCATATATTATTAAAAATGAAGTTTTAGTAAAATCATGTTTGATTCACATATTAAATTAAGAATACGTATCTTATTAATTCTATTTGCTCTCATTGCTATAGCCCTAGCGATAAGAATTATTTATTTGGTAAATATACCAGCTGCTGATTATATCATCCGGGAAGGAAAATACTCCATAAAAAGGGGTGACATTGTCGATAGTCATTATCGGATATTAGCAGTTAGTGATGAAATGATTTCTCTCTATGCCAATCCTTATGAGATTAAAAAAAAAGAGCAAACTGCACTAGAATTATCTACATTACTCAATCTTTCATATCAAGAGATAAGTTCAAAACTGGAGTCAGATAAAAATTTTGTCTGGATTAAAAGAAAAATTCCCCTTCATTATCAAAAATTGATTAAAGAGAAAAAATTAACAGGGATTTATATTACCAAAGAATACCAGCGATTTTATCCGAATAGAAAATTAGCTTCCCATATTTTGGGATTTTGCGATATAGATAACCGCGGAGTGGAAGGGGTGGAAAATATTTTTAACCCCTACCTTTTTCCTGAAGAACCACTCTCTGACTTACAATTAGAGGATAAAAAAAACGGATTAAATGTTCAACTTACTATAGATTCTACTATTCAGGCATTTAGTGAAAACATATTAGCCAAAATGGTACAGCAAGAACATGCTGAATCAGCCAGCATCATCTTAATGGATGGATTAAATGGTGAAATTTTAGCCATGGCCAACTATCCTGATTTTGACCCTAATCTTTATCAAAATTCCAGCCAAAAATATTTTCGAAATACTGCAATTTTTAATCAATACGAACCCGGTTCTGTTATAAAAATTATGACCATAGCATCTCTCTTAGACATGCAAATGATTAATGAGCAATCTGTTTTCCATTGTGACGGTTTTTTTAATGGGGATGATAATCGGGTTGTGCAATGTACAGGAATTCATGGAGATATTGATATTGCAGGTATTTTTAAATACTCCTGTAATGATGCTACCTTACAAGCAGCTTCTTTGATACAACCAGCCAATTTGTACCAGTCTTTAAAACAATTTGGTTTTGGAGAAATCACTGCCATCCGTTTACCTGGCGAGCAGTCAGGAATATTGCGCCCCATTGATCAATGGACGAGCCATTCCATGCTTTCTATACCAATTGGACAAGAAATCAGTGTGAATTCCTTACAAATGGTGCAAGCGGCGACTACTTTTGTACATGATGGGATAATGATAAAACCAATAATCATAAAAAGTATTTTTGATAACAATCAAAAGGTCATTCAGTCCTATCAATCCCATCAAATCAGAAGGGTTTTTAAATCTGGTATTGCTCAAAATATTTTACATGCCATGACATTCTCAACTACATCAGATGGAACAGTAAGTGATTTATCGGTCAATGGAATCCGTTTTTCTGCTAAATCCGGAACAGGTGAAATTTTTGATCCTGAATTGGGGGATTATTCACCAGATCAATTTAGTTCATCATTATTACTCATATTTCCTTATGAAAATCCAAGATATATTGCTTATGTGGTTTTCCACAAACCTGGTGGGGAAATAAAATGGGGAGGAGTGATTGGGGCTGATTTTTTTAATCATTTTCTCTCGTCTTTAACTGGATATTTAGATGTAAAACCTCCAATTGCAGAAATTGAGAGCCAGAATATTTATATCAACAGGGAATATCAAAAAATAAACAAACTTCCATCTGTTATGCCGGACTTAACAGGATTATCTGCCGGTGATATTCTTGATATTTTTTCTTTAGTTAAACTACCCGTCCTTATTAAAGGAAAAGGGACAGCCTATGAACAAACCCCATCACCTGGAACAATGTTAACTGAAGATACTCAGATCATGGTCCAACTCAAAGACCAATAAGGATACCATTATGCTGTTAGAGAAAAATCTGAAAGCTCTCGGTTCATTAAAAAAAGCTTATCATCAAATAGAAGATTCTCTCTATCCTTTAGAAAAAACCAGAAATGGCCAGTATACTGTAAAACTTAATCAGATCTATCTTCATTCCCGTTTTGATCCTGAAAAAGAAGCTGCTCGGTATTGCGAACTATTAAGCACTGATAAAAATGAACTTGATATCATTATTGTTTTTGGGGCTGGCTTGGGATATATCCATAAATTCCTTTATCAACAGTTTATAATTGACAACCCCAGTCAGAACAAACCTTATATTATTTATATTGAAGCTGATTTAAAACTTTTTTTCACTTCTTTATCTGTAATCGACTGGAGTGAAATACTTGAAGATGACCACTTTAAATTCTTTTTAGAAGCAGAAAAAGAACTTATTGGCAGCTTTATTCAAAGTATCCCCACCAAAAAAATGCGTTATTTTCACCATCGTCCTTCCTATTTGATACACCAAGACTATTATCAAGAAATCAAAAACTATATCTCTTATATCCTTGACAGAAAAGATATGAATACCGCTACCTTTAGCCGTTTTCAACGCCTCTGGACTCGTAATTTTATTTATAACCTCCCTATCTTCATGCAATGCAGTCCTATCAATGATTTAAAAAATTGTGCTTTAAATTCTTTTGCTGTAGTTGTTGCTGGTGGCCCAACTTTAGAACAATCCTTAGGTTATTTAAAAAAAATACACAAGCAAGCTATTATCATTGCAGTTGATACTGTTTATAAATATTTAGTTGAACATGATATTCAACCAGATATGGTGGTATCCATTGATCCCCAATTTTGGAATTATAAATACCTGGAAAACTGTCAACTTAAAAATACTATTTGTATTACAGATTCATTTGCTTATTATAAGCTATTTCAGTTAGATCAACCTGAAAAATATTATGCAGGTAAATCTTTTTTCCCAATTTCTGCTTTTTTTGATCAAACTGATCGAGGTGTACTCAGTGCTGGAGGATCGGTAGCAACTACTGCTTATGACACTGCAAGGATCATTGGAGCAAAAAAGATTGTTCTTATTGGCCTGGATCTCTCTTTTCCAGGGCGAATGACTCATTTTAAAGGAGCTTTCTTTGAAACCAATTTTCATTCTTTTGCAGATTATTTTCAAACCGCTGAAACCCATGCATATCATTATCTAGCCCATATTGATACTAATATTGTTGAAAGCACCTCTGGCCATCCTGTTACCAGTGATCAAAAAATGGTTTTATTTAAACGCTGGTTTGACCGTGAAGTTGTTTTAACACAAGCTTCGGTTTATCAACCAGATTTAGGTGGAGCAAAAATTGATGGGGCGAATATTGCTTCTTTAGATGATCTGCCTTTACCAGAAATGAATCAAATAAAATCATTAAATTTAAAGGAAAATAAAAAGGATGCCCACAGCATTTTAAATCAATTAACTGATCAAATCAGGCTTTTTCTCAATGTTGCTAAAGACATTCAAGAATATTGTAAAAAAATAACTAAGTATATTTCTGAAGATGGAATCATAAAAGACCAGGATATCCCTATTGTCAACCAGCTTGAGGAAGATATTTATAAAGATCAAGATCGTAAAGTGGTAGCAAATATCATGCTCTCTTCTGCTCAGAATTTGTTGATTTCAATTTTAGAAAATTATCAATTTCATGAAAATGAAAAACAATCCACCTGGATAAAATTTTATAAGCTATATCAAACCATGGGAGAACTTGCGGATTTTTATGAAAAAAACATGATAAAATTGTTAACTATTTTTCCTAATTATCCGAATATTAAAAATGTAAAAAGGTTTATTCAATTACCCTCCCAAAAACCTTAATTACAAATGGAAAGGAACTGAGCCCTCCTTTCCATTTTTTTTATACTTTCCAAAAGATCAGATTAATTACTGATAATATAAGTGTTGATATAAATAATAACTTCGCATGACTTTTCTAATATAATTTCTGGTTTCTGCAAAAGGGATGATTTCATAAAATTCATTACTAGAATATTTTTGATACTTTTTATGCCAGCGGAGTACATTACCCTGGCCCGCATTATAACAAGCCAAAATCAATTCTTTTTCCGTAAAATACCTTTCTAAAAACTTCAGATAAAATACTCCAAAATGAATATTATCTTGAGGGTTATCCAGATTATAGTCTTTGATTCCCATTTTTGGTGCCAGCCATTCAGCAGTTTGAGGCAATATTTGCATCAACCCAACAGCATTTGCCCAGGAGCGAATTTGAGGATGATAACGGCTTTCTTCCCGCATCACAGCAAATGCTAAAGCAGGTTCTACTTGATACTCAGAACAATATTGCTCAATCCATTGTCGATAGTGATCCGGAAAAAGGGTTTTTAATATTTCTTCATCCATGTATTCATAGGTATGCCGGTATAATCGATGGCTAATTTTTTGACTAAAAGTAAGGGCCTGGTAAAAATCTTCATTTTTAATTAAATAATCTCGAATTTTTCTTTGAATGATTATTT
>JAKSBL010000120.1 GCA_022361115.1 Spirochaetota bacterium
AACCATTTCACCCTGGTGAATTCCAGCGGCTAATTGAAGCTCATTGGCAATTTTATAAATATAGATTTTTTTTTCAGAATAAAATTCCTGCGGAGGGATTACTAATTCTCCGATTACTAACTGGGGTGGTGTTTCAGGAAAATATGCAAATATAGTATTATTGATTTGCTCTGGTATGAGCTGATTAACATCTAAGCCAATAACTTGTTCAGCTAGAGGAGAAAGGTTATTTTCAGGATTTTCATACACAATGGGGATTAACTGACTGACTAGGCGTTGATTTTTATCCTGCACTTCTACTTTCATTAAAATGAGATTATGAGCTAGACTCCATTTTTCTTTTTGAAAATCAATTATTTTTGTATCAGTAAAAATATTGGGGGTTGTTCCATCTCTTTTAAATTTCAGGTTTTCTGGTTGGCGGAGCTCTTGTTTGGTTAAGGCATCTAAAAAAGAAAATCTGATAAAATCCAGATCTCCTTGTTTTATAATCTTGAATTGAAATTCGAATTTATCTAATACAGGTTTTGTTGCCCAGGTTGCTAGAAAATCCAGATCAATCTGAGGATAGTCTCGATCAATATAAAAAGTTCTTTGAACCGGATCTCCTTTTAAACCATTGATATCCACTGCTTCTAAGATGATATTATATTTATAAGAAGAAAAAACCTGAGGATCAGAAAGGTCAATATTGAACAGGAAACCTTTATTAGTGGGTATGTTTTTTTGCCAGACCCTTTGATTGCTATTCTTTTCTTGAATCGAAATTTGTACTTCTTTAATTCCATCATCATCAAAACAATCACCAGTTACCGGAAGTATCGAATTAAATTGTTGTTGATCCTGAATACTATACAGAGAAACCACTGGTTTGTCTTGAGATTTATCTAAAACAAGATTGATAAACTGTTCAGTAATATTACCTGAAATATCTTCTGCAATAATGTTCAGTTTTAATTTCCCGTCTTCTTTTTGAGATAAATCCATTTGATGGCTGAAAAAAACATTTCCAGGAAGTATCTTAATGGGATCTGTATTACCATCTATTTTTACAGAAACATTTTTTACAGCAACATTGTCCAAAATTTTTCCATGAATGGTAAAGTTACCATCTACAATTGTTGACTCAGTTGGATATTGAATTTCCATCTGCGGTTTTGTTTTATCCAATACAAAACTGACGGACTGAAAAGCTTCAGATCCGGAAACATCTACCACTTTGATCCAGATTGTCCGAACTCCTTCATCCATAATTTTTGTTGCTAAATTACAGGACCAGGCTGCTTCGGATTTTTCTTTATTTAAGTCTTTTATTTGCTTCACTTTCCTAAAATTAGATAACCGATCTAAACTGTAGTAAACTCCACGAATACCATTACCATCTTTTACCGATCCAGAGATAATGATATCTTTTGCTGAGGTAATACTTTTCGGTTGCTTATCGATTAAAATAACCGGTGTATCCATATCAACTATAAATTCTACTTCGTATACTTTACTTTCCAGACCATTGGTATCTACCGCTTTAAACTGAAGAGAATGGGTACCTTCACTTAACTGGCTGATATCCAGATCATAATACCAGAAATCTGTACCTTTACACTGGTATTCTATTTCGCTTTTCTTATCTATTGTAAATAAAACTTTGGCAATAGCATCATCATCATAAGCTGTTCCAACAAGTTTTATATTAGTCGTTACCCGATTATTTGGCCCTGGATTAATAATGTTGAGAATAGGAATATCAGACTTTTTATCAATTTTTATATTAATAGACTCTTCTCTACTCGTATTATTTTTATTATCCCAGGCTTTTACAGTAATATTCCATTTGCCTTTCTTGTACTTTTTATTGTTACTAATATCAAATGTCTTTATCCAGCTAAAAGTTCCTTCTACTTCTTCAAAATCTTCCTTCAATAAATTGATTTCCCGATTTAATTTATTAATTTCTTCTGTTTTATTCTGGATTTCTTCATCCAGTAATATTTTTTTTAATATTCGTTCCTCTTTATTAGCTATGAGTTGATAGACCTTTTCTAATTCAATAGCCATTCCAACTTCACTAATAATTTGGCTGATTTGTTTAACAATTTGTTTTTGTTCTTTTTTTAAACTTGAAATTTCCTTTTTTATTTTTTGGTTACTCTTTTTTCTCTGTTTTATATCTTCTTTTTGCTGATTAATATTACTAAATGATGAAGGCAAATTATTATTTTTTGTGTTTTGAGAACTTTCGACTGCTTCTTGTAAATTCTGATCTGGGGTTTGATCTCCTTCATTACATACTAAGGGAAAAGCTATAAAGTTAAAAATAATAACAATACTGAAAATTGTTTTTTGGCAAATCATATAATCCTACTTAATTATTATATAAAGGTAATTCTAAATAAAAAGGATTTTTTTGTCCATAAAAAATCCTTTTTAACAAGCTAATTTAGGATATTATTATACTTCACTCCTACTTTCCTGTCTGAAATAAAATATAGCACCTATTTTTAAAAAGTTTATTATGTTGTTTACATGTCTATTTTTCGTAATTAAATTTAAAAAACTATATTTTTTTTAAAATTTTATTGATTTTTTGCCGAAATATAGTAATATATATATAATAAGCTAATTTAATTCTCTTCCATGTCTAAAAAAGTCATTATATTATATCATAAAAGTTCCTATATTTGCTATACATTTATTTATGTCTGGAAGCGGATTTTGATATTTTGGAGTCTTTTATGATGAAACAAAAACTTTTTCTTGTTTTTTCTTTAATTCTAATTCTCTTATTAATAAGTATTTCTTGTAGTTTAAACACTTTTTATGGTGTAGGGGAAAAGGTTGATACAGTAAAACCAAAAATAACTGTTACCTCTCCTTCCAGCGGATCCTATGTTACCCCAAATTTTAAAATGCAGGGAACCTGTTCAGATAATGTTAAGGTAACAAAAGTAACCATATATTTAAGGGATACTAAAAAATCCTGGGAAGCAAAAATAGATGGAAAAACCTGGACTTATCAATTTAAAACTTCTGACAGGATTGGTTTAGGAGATAAAAATTTTGAAATTTTTGGTTATGATGCTGAAAAAAATAAATCCACAACACAACTTTATGTTGTAGTTGATAATAGTGCTCCTGAGAGTATTAATATCATTTCTCCCCAACTTATGGCAGATGTGACTGATTTTGATACTCTCGATCCGAATTCCTTTGATGATTTAGGATATTTCATTAATCAAACCGTCTCTATTAAAGGTGAAGTGCTTGATGATTCGCCTGTGAAAACTCTTCGTTTAAATTTAATTAATCAAACTACCCATGCTATTGATTTTACTAATTCTATTGTAAATGGAGAATCATTACCTGCCAATACTGCTGGTAATACAAAAAACTTCACATTTTATGTTGACTCAACTGCCTTAACTGATGATACAAAATATTTGATTCAGATAGATGCTAAAGATATGGCTGGGAATACTATAACAGAGGACAAAGGCTATTTATATGTATTACAAAGCTCAGATTACCCGACTGATAATATTTCAACACCTGTTAGTGGTGGAGTGACCTTTCCGGAATCCATAGCTGCGGGAACCTGTTTTGATGATGACGGAATTGCCTACATCTATTGGTATGTCGGACTAGTTTCTGAAGGAGATCCGGATCCGGACTATACAACCTGGGGAACGAATACCACTCCTCAATTTAATAGTGGTGTAATTGATCTTTCCAGTGAAAATCCTTTAATCACCTCCTGGAATATAACAACCCCGGATAATGTTGGTGCATTTAAAGTATTTATTTACCCAGTTGATGAAAACGGCTTGGCAGTACCTGGTTTAGCTGATTTAAACCCTGTGTCTTTTTCTCAAACCGTCTCTGATGTCCCAATGCTAAATATTATTAATCCTGACCCGGAAATCTTACAAAGTGATGATATTACCGTTGAAGTTCAGGCATCGGGAAGCGGAAAAGACATTACAGAAATTCATTACAAGATTGAATCAGCACTACTTACCGATCCAGGATTTACAACCCTTTCTGCACCCGCAGATTTTACAGCTAATACGACTGTAACTCATTCTTTTACTTTTGATTCGAATTTCTATATCAATGATACAAATCCAAATGTACATGATATTAAGATTAGTGTTTATTGTACAAATTCTGATGCAGTGAATTCACAAACCATGACAACTTACCTGAGAGGTGATAATACCTCACCTACCGTTAGCATTGATTCTCCGGGTGCCTTGCAAATGATCAATGGAACTCAGTTAATTCAAGGAACAGTGAGTGATTGGTCAACCGTAAAATCTCTTTATATTAGTTTTTTTGAAAATTGTAATATTGCCGTCTACACCAGTGAAGCTTTATTAGATGGAGATACAGCTGGTAGCCCGACAATTAATAAGTGGTATAAAATTTCTTCCCCTTCAACCTCCTGGCTTTATAATTTTGATACTACTATTGTAACCAGTGGCACAATCAATCCTTACAACTTTACTGTTGCAGCAGTAGATAATCTGGGAAATATTGCCTTTTCTACTCAGCAATATAATCTCAATCAGGACTTGGATCGCCCGACAGTGAATATTACACAACCAGCCTATTCCGGAAGTTTAATAGCCCCCTGGAATTCCGTTGATGACATGGAAAAATTTGGCCAAACCTTTTTATTAATCGGATCAGCTAATGATGATGATGGTGTCTCTGAGGTAACTCTTACATTAGATTTAATGAATTATTTTGGCGGCGGCCATATTGTCACATCTAATGTATTTACAGATCAGCCAGTTGTTGGGACAAGCAACTGGTCATATACCATAGAAAACCTGACAATCACCGCATCTGATCAATATTACCGGGCTACTCCATCTGTTACCGATATTAATGGGAGAACGGAAACCGGCAACTCATCTTATTTTAGAATTTCTAATGAAATACCAGTTATTGAAATGATCTGGCCTTCTACAATAGATCCTGATGGAGATCAAAGAGAATATGTTGAAGAAATTCCTTCCTATCATAGTCTGATCAATGATTCTTTTGGCACAGTGATTTCTAATGTCAAAGATGACATTTATTGGGATAATGATACTGCCAACAACCATCTTTATTTATCTGATAATCCTAAATATTTTTTTGGATGGGATAATTTAATTGCTGATGATGATTCTGATAATGATGGTGTTCCGGATGGTGTTGTATACGCTGACTTTAATGAAAATACTTTGTCCATCTTTAATCAGGAAAATAGTGATTCCGATAGAAGTGACTATTTTCGCCTGATGTTTAAATCTTTAGATCCTAATGTCGGTGGTGAAATCAGAAAAGTTGAACTGAGTTTTAATGGTGGCTCCACCTGGACTACTGCTTTCTCCTGGAGTGGTTCTGCTCTAGTTAGTGAAAATACTACCCTTTATGATAAAGTTACAGATCAGCAAGGTGATGGCTATGACTGGTTCTATATTAATGTAGATACCTCTGTGTTAGGAAGTTCTCAAATTATTAAAGTTAAAGTTACAGATAATAATTTGCCTACACCTTACTTTTCTATAGCCAGTATCCAGTTAACTTTTGATAATACCGATCCTAGCGGATCATTTGTAGCCTGGGGGACGAATGATCCTTTAGATAAAACCAATATTTCCAGCTCTAATCCTTACCTGGGGGGAAACGCTGATGATAATGCTAGTGGAATTCGTCATGTAGTACTTTACCTCTGGGATAACCAGGGAACTCCAGAGAGTCCTGATTATGGAGGAACAGGCAGCTTAACAGCAAATGTGGATTCAGGAATCTATTCTGTTTCTATTCCTAATCTGGCAGATATTGATACTGCCAGTGATACTGATCCAGATTACTGGGTTGAAGCGATTATGTATACTCCTCAAAACTGGAGAATTTCTGATATTTACAGTTCTATTAATCCTATTGATGGTTTAAAGTTAGCCTGTATTGAAGTAGTAGATAATGCTGGTAATAAAGACTATACTTTTCAAGAATTACAATTTTCTGAATATCCGCCATCACTCTCAAATGTCAATATTAATTGGCAGTCTTCTCATGAAGGAACAATTGGAAATTCCGGTTTAACTGGTGAAACAGAGGGTGATCGAATTTGGATTAGTGGCGATCTCACTTTAACCGGTGATGCTGCAGATGATGTTTTTGGAGACCCTGATCCTGGTATTGATCGTATACGTATTTATATTAAGAATAATGATGGTTCCAACCTCTCTCCTCCAATAGCCTGGGGAACAGATAGTGGAGAAATAACTGGCGGGACAGGTGTGGGTTCTGGAAGCTTTAGCTGGACCCTTTCATCCCAAGATACAACTACTATTAATAGTGGTACCGATGGCCAGTATTTAATGGAAATAGAAGTTCGTGATAAAGTAGGTGTCACCACTGTGGTACAGCAATATATTTATATTGATAATACAGCACCAACCTTAGCCGTTTCTCAACCTGTAGAAGCTTTGGCAGTAACAGGTGATTTTAAAATCTATGGTACTGCTAGTGATAGTGGTGGCTATGCTACCAATCCGATAAATATTGACATTCAAAACAATAGCAGCACTTCTCTTTATGACTGGGATGTAGAACCAGTTAGTGGAGACTGGGAACAGTGGTGGGACACGACTATTGCTGATACAACTGGCTTTGCTAAAATAGTGGTTACCTTTACTGATCAGTCATTAAATAAGACAATTATAACACGCAATATTTCTGAAGATCTGTCACCTCCATTGTTTAGCTCCTTCACAGCTAACGGAGACTCAACTCCTCTTGATTTTGCGACTTTTACCAGTTTATATAGTGAGTTTACTGGTTCACAGGTCTATTTAGTTAATAATTCTACTGCTGTTTTTACCAATGACATCAGTGATCCAGATAATGGCATAACCAGTTCTAATCTCTATGTCAGTGGAATCAGACAAAATAATGGCACGGCTGTTTCTGGAATCACAGATCCTCCATTTGATCCAGCTATTGATACGGACCCAACCGGAGGGTATCATATTGGTGAAAACGGAACATATACTTATAATGGCTTGCCGGATGGAGAATACACGTATCGAGCTCAGTTATTTCAACAATTTGATTCTATAGAAATTAACAAGAAAAAATATTTTATTGTTGATACTCAAAAACCACATATCTGGATTCAAGACATGGATGATGACGATATAGTTGCAGATAGGGGACATATTGATACACAACTGGATAGTGATGGAACTTATGCAACAGATCATGCTGATGATGTATCAGGGGTTATTACGATTTATGTTAAGGTTTTTGATAATTATCTCTTAGATGGTATTCAATTACGTCTGTCCGATTACAACTTTGGAGCTGGTTTAGGAAACTGGTATCAGATTCTCTATCGTAATCCGGTTAATTCCTATAATTGGACAACCAATAGCCGAAATTCCTTAGGTGACCTGGACTACTTTGCTGTCACTATCTTAGAAGAGTCCTTACAAACTGATCGAGATTATGTTTACTTTAAGCTCGAATTTAATACTGCTTATTTAACGGATGTAGCTGGTTTAGACAAAAACCTGGAATTCAGAGCCTATGATATGGCATCTAATGAATCTTATGGTACAAATGATAATGATGTTTCTGGTGAAGTAGCAAGCGGTAGTGAACCGAATCCAACAGCAGCTTCACCTGAGGTAAATTATCAAAAATGGGCTCAAGAACCATTGGACATTGTTCCTTATATCACTGATATCAGCCGGTCAATAGTTACTGAACGAACCAAGTATGGTAAATTTATCGTACAACAGGAAGAAACCGGATTAACATTAACCGGATTTAACCTGGCACAAACCGGAACAAATTGGATACGAGTATTTGATGATGCAACCGTCACCACTACCTATGACCAAGTCATAGGCAGCAATGTTGCTTCTGATTATACCAGCATTGATCTTGATTTTTCAACGAGTGTCGATCCGGTCACTCATTCTGGATGGTTTCGAATCATGGTAAATGGTGTTGAGGCAATCAATAATTATAATGATAACTCCAAAAACACCAATAAAGAGGATGACGGAAGTGGGTTAGCCAGTACCTATTGGAATGATGACCGCTACCTGCAGGTTTGGGAAGTTGGTGATGAGTTTGCCAGCAGTAATGATCCTCAATATCCTTCAATGGCAAAAGATCCGACTAATAATGATGCTTTAATTGGTGCCTGGAGTAATTATTCTGATTCAGACAGTTATTATGCAACTTCCGTTGAGTATGGCACGAATAACCGAACCCAGATTTATTCTAGCTATGACCCACCTGAGTGGATTGATATAGCTGTAGATAATTTAGGTAACCGTTATACTGTACGTCTGGAAAACCATATTGGTGGTACCGGCAGTACAGATTGGGGCGAGCTAACTTTAGAACAAAACAACAGCGGTGCTGTAAGGATAGAAGAACTGGGAAATAACGCCAATGGAACAGTGGATCACTCGGATGGTGAAGATGAAATGCTTTTTCAATTTCAAAATCCACGAATTGCTTTAAATGGTTCGAATAGTTATATCTCTTATTATGATTATTTTGGGAAGTGTTTAAAATATGCTGTTTTTAATGGAGCAACCGCAGTTAAAATAACAGATGGAAACCACCTGGCAGAAGAGACAGTGGTTGACGGAGCAGATGATTTTGCAACTCCCAATACAACTGGCAATGATGTAGGTTTATGGTCTGATATTCAGTTTGATAGTGATGATAATCGGATTGTCATTGTTTACTATGATACTACCAATCGTAAACTTCGTCTGGCAAGGGGTATGGTTGAAATTCCTTCTGGAACCGGACAATGGTATCAGTATGATGTGACTTCAAATAATAGTTTTATCGGTTATTATGTAACCATGGCTATGGATTCAAATATGGATCTGCATATTGCAGCATATAAAAACTCTACAGGAGATTTAGTGTATATCAAAGGAACCAAAACAGGTGTAACCTATAGTTTTAGTTCACCTGTAACTATTGATTCTGAAGGGGCAGTTGGGGCCTGGTGTAATATCACTTTGTTAAATGATGTTCCTCATATTAGTTATATGAACAGTTCCATGGTAAGTACTTTTTATGGATTGAAATATGCTTATTATGATACAACACTGGGTGATTGGGAATACGGTGTAGTGTCTGCTGCAACAGTTGTAAATAATAACAGAACCAATATTGAAGTTAGTTCCTCTGCTAATTGGGGTACCACAGCTATTGGATATGCAAGCAGTAACTTTGATTTGATTTATTTAAAACCTGAGGAATAGGTTGATCACTCTTTTTTTACAATCCATCAGGCATTAGTTGCTGGAATATGGCCTATGTCACAATATACAGAAAAAGAACGAAGAATATTTAAAAAAATAAATCTTCACCCTTTGATTGAGTTTAACCTTTTTACAAGGAGTGTATTTACAATTATCTTAAAGGATTATTAGTTAACACTCCATAAAAACAGTCTCTTTAGTCTTCTTCATCCTTAATTTAACTCATTGGCAATACAAATAATACTCATAAAATAATTATATGTTCATTATTAGCATTAAAATATGATTATTACAGGCATTTATATCAATTCAATTAATATTTAAATTATAATATACTATAACCACTATTAATTAAAAAGGTTAATGATGTTGAAATTAAGAAAACAAATTGATTTACTATTTGAAAAAGCAGGAAACATCATTTATGATCATAAGCTTCTCATCGTATTTGTCTTGCTAATCATTATTGGACTCTTGAGTTCACAATTACCAGGCATAAAATTTGATACATCTACTGAGGGATTTTTACATAAACATGACCCGACTCTAAAGATTTATGATCAATTTAAAAATCAATTTGGCAGAGATGAGATAATCATCATTGCAATCAAATCAGAGGAAGTTTTTTCTGAAAAATTCATTAAAAAACTGAAACTTTTACATGATCGGCTGGAAAATGAAGTCCCCTATCTTACCAACATTAATAGCTTAATTAATATTAGAAATGTTTATGGTCTGGAGGATGAGCTGATTGTTGAAGACCTACTGGAAGATTTTGCAGAAAAAAAAATCAATTATCCTGATTTGAAAAAAAAAGTTTTAAGCAATCCATTATATCAAAATTTAATTATCTCCGAAGATGGCACTTTTACGACTATTGTTATTGAAACTCAAGCTTATCAATCAATACCAGGCGATGTTGATGAAGAAGATCTCTTATCATTATTTGCAGAACCAACTATAAATAAAAAAGAAAAACCCCAGCAAGTAGATAATAAGATCTATTTATCTGATATGCAGAATAGCGAAATAGTCGATTCAATAAAAAAAATTATAGTAGACTTTGATAGTAAAAACTTCTCTGTTTTATTAGCAGGTACACCTGTAATGGCGGATACATTAAAAAGATTAATGTTAAGTGATATGAGAATTTTTACAGCCTTATGTATGCTGGTTATTATTTTGTTTTTAGTTCTCATTTTCAAAAGATTCACAGGTGTCTTTTTACCTTTAATTGTTGTAATCAGCACCCTTTTATCAGTTTTTGGGTTAATGGCAATAACAGGTTTCCCCATTCAATTACCAACACAGATTTTACCTTCCTTTCTATTGGTTGTAGGTGTCGGTGCATCGGTCCACATTCTTGCAATTTTTTATCACAACCTTCATCATAATCTGAATAAGAAAGATGCAGTTATTATGGCTTTGAAACACTCTGGCCCTGCTATTGTTATGACCAGTCTTACTACGGCAGCCGGACTTTTCTCTTTTTCAACTTCTGATATTGCTCCTGTTTCATCACTAGGTATCTTTGGAGGAATTGGTGTAATTATATCATTAATATTTACCATTTTTTTTCTGCCAGCATTAATTGCCATCTTGCCAATTAAACAAAAAACATCTCATAAAAGTAAAAAACTCATCATGGACAAGGTATTACTGTTTTTTGTACATTTCACATTCAATCATTATAAGAAAATTATTTTTGTAAGCTCTGTTATCATTTTTATATCGTTTATTTTCTTATTCAATGTTAATTTTGCACATAATCCAATTTCCTGGTTGCCGGATTCAGCTGATTTAAAAATCAATACTTATCAAATCGATAAAAATCTCAAAGGATCTGTTACAGTTGAAGTGATTATTGATACTGAGAAAAAAGATGGGATAAAGGAGCCGGAACTATTAAAAAAGATTGATAGTTTTTCTAACTCAATAAAAAATTACCAATCAGGAGAGCTTTTTGTAGGAAACATCTCCACTATTAATATTATGATAAAAGAAATAAATCAGGCATTAAATGAAAATAATCCAGATTTTTATAAAATTCCTCATGATAGGTATTTAATAGCACAGGAATTATTTTTATTTGAGAGCTCTGGATCTGATGATCTGGAAAAAATCGTTGATTCAGATTATCAAATGACCAAAATCACCATTAAAGTACCAATGCTTGATGCACTTTCATATGTTGATTTTATTAATTTTATTGAACAAAAGCTTGAAGAGAATTTTGGCAACCTGATTAAAATCCAAGTAACAGGTTTTATTCCTTTATTAGCCAGGACTCTCTACACTGTTGTTACTAGTACAGCAAGAAGTTATATCATTGCTTTTATTGTCATAACTATCATGATGATACTTTTAATCGGAAGAATTGGCATAGGCTTATTAAGTATGATCCCCAATCTGCTGCCTGTTTTATTTGCTCTCAGCATAATGGGGATTTTTGGCATCAATCTTGATATGTTTGTCATGTTGGTTGGATGTATCGCTATTGGGCTTGCTGTTGATGATACAATCCATTTTATGCATAATTTTAGAAAATATTATTCAAAAACCAAAGATGTTAAGGACGCAATCAAAGAGACATTGCTATCTACTGGAAGAGCAATGTTAACCACTTCTGTAGTACTCAGTTCAGGTTTTTTTATTTTTATGCTGGCATCCATGAAAAATCTTTTTAACTTTGGTATGTTGACTGGTATTGCTATCATTGTGGCACTTTTGGCTGACTTTTTGTTAGCACCATCATTATTGATGTGGATTTATCAGAAAAACACTCAATCATAGACTTTATTTAAATTATTTTTACTGTCAGTATTTATCATATCCAGTTCATTTCGCTGAGTGATATACCAAATATATTTTAAGTATGTTTATTATCTCAAAGCCCCACCCCTGCTAGATATCCGTACTTGCCTCACCGGTTTGCCTTTTTTTCTCCAATTCTTCCAGTCTTTTCTTATCTTCTTCTTGTTTTTTTCTTGCTGCCTCTTCCTTCTGCCTTATCTTTTCCTGTTTTTGTTTCTCCAGATAGTGAAGCCTTTTGGAAGCTAACGAATTGTCAGTATAAATCAAATCAATGTACTTTTCAGAAAAAAAGCCGAATTTTAAACTGACATTACTGTCTTTCCACTGGTAAAAATCATATTTTTTAATAAAATTCATCATATCATTGCTGTTTTTCTTTTCTTTTTTATCATAGGGACCGTAATTCTCATTTAATCTTTGCTCGATTGCAGTATAAGCATCCTGAAAAAGACTTTCTGACTCAAAATATTTTGTACAAATGATATGAAAGAGTTGATCCTCATGAAAGTAATACAGCACCTTAAATTCATATCCAAACAGGTCTGCCTTGCGGGCCATATAGGGTAATTTCTCCAGTTGATATTCTTTCAGCTTTTTAAAATCATCAAAATCAAGGTTAAAAAGCGAAGATTTCATCTCAATGTCCTGGTATATTTCCTTTAAATTATTGTGTGAAATCCCAAATTTTGCCTCCCGGAATCCATTAGGTAAGGGCTGATATTCTTTTTCCAATTCTATTGGCTCAGTAACTTCTTCTATTTTATTATTTTGTTGTTGTTGTGGGGATGCTGACGAAGATTCTTTATTCATGCCGATAAATATAAATAAAGAAATGATACTAAAGAAAAGGATAATTAATATGATAACATACATCTGATTTAAAAACTTTGAATGTTTTTCTGAAACTTCTTTTGTTTCCTTAGTATCTGAAGGTTCAGGGAGGTGATAGTCGGTTATGGGGTATTCCTCTTTGTAAACGGCATCTGTTTCAACCTGGACAGATTTTTTTTCCAGTTTTTCAATATCTGCCAGAACTTCTTCGGCACTTTGATAGCGGTCTTCTAGCTGGGGTTCTGACATTTTTTGTAGTATTTGATAAAAATTATCAGATATATTGCAATGATTTTTAAAATTTAACCGCCCTTTCTCCTTGGGCAGTTTTGCCGGATTAAAATGGGTCAACCAGAATATCATACTCATCCCTGTAGAGTAAACATCTGAAGAAGGATAAGCTTCCCCGCCAAATTGTTCAAAGGGCATAAACCCATAGGTCCCCACAATGGTCATATCATTTTTTTTCATAACTTTTACTGAACCAAAATCTACCAGAGCAACATTACCACTTTCCTGGATCAGGATATTGGAAGGATTAATATCACGGTGAATCACAGGCGGATTTAAAGAATGAATATAGCTGAGAATATTCAATAGTTCTTTTAAAAAAATCAGGGCCCTCTCTTCTGTCAACCTTTCATGGTCAAAAATATACTCTTTTAAATTCTGCCCTTTCAGATAGCTCTGAACCAGGAAAAACCTTTCTTTTGATTCCTCTTTACTGATCAAAAAATCAATAAAGCGGGGGATATACTCATGTTTCAATTGTTTTAATATTAGAGCTTCTCTTTTAAATAAATCAAGCCCCTTTTCATAATCCAGATTAGAGAAGTTTAGTTCCTTAATAATGATTTCATTTTCTGTAGCCTGATCTATACCATAATAAGTGGAAGCATAATTGGATTGATGGATTACTTTTTTTATTTCATAACGTTCTTTGAGTATCATATGAGAATTCCAGTTATTATTATTAATCGTACAATTTTTTATAAAAAATCTGCATGATTGATTATAATTTATTTTTACGAATGGCGCCAGGGAAAAACATGAAATAACTTTCTAAAAATTTATTCTTCTGGAGTATGTACACTACCAATGATGAGGTAATAATTGACACTATAGTCATCAAGAAAAAAGTAAGAAATTACTGGTAGCGGATTGCAACAAAACAGTCTGTTAATTAAAAAAAGTGAAGTAAAATAATGTCCTAGATTGGAAGTATCAAGCTGGATATATTTAGAATCAACTCCAAATAATGGAAAGATACTGATGAATAATAAAATTGAAATACTTATCTTTTTCATTTCTCATATTCCAAAAATATGCAAAGTTGGCCACAGGCCTATTTAGTAATTATAAGCAGTTAATAAAATAAATAAGTTCATTAAATACTTCTACCTCTAAATAATAGATTTTAAATATTCATTATAGATCAAAGAGCAAAATTACGCCGTTCAAAGTACCTTTCGCACCATATTGAATGAGTGACCCAAATCTGAGTGCTCTATGAATCCCTTCTTCTTATACAAGTTCAAGGCATGGTTATCTTTTGAAACACATAGGCTTATATGCGGAATGGATTGTTTTGCTGAATACTCTATCAACCATTCTACCAGTCTGCTTCCGATTCCTTGTTGTCTGAATTGCTCTCTTACACCTATGACAAGTACAGGTATATTCTCAGCGATGAAACCGCGAATTTGATTCTCTTAATTCCAGTATCGCAGCCAGGCTGCACCAGCGAGAGTGAGGTCATCCGAGGAAGCGACAACGGCAATATCTCCATCTCTTGTTCCGAAATCTATTATTGCTTTCTTTACATCCGGCAGCTTTAACCCTTCTTCGAATGACGGTGTAGTCGGACCTTTTCTCCAGAAGACAGCCTCATATAGTATTTCCTTTAGGAATGGCAGGTCTTCATTATGGTATTTGCGTAACTTTATGTTCATGTTACTCCTTCTCAAGTCAGTTAGTAGCCATTAAGACAGAATTGCATTGTTACCTGGATTATACCGGACATAATTCTTCACGTTTGCTGGTATGTAAACCGTCACACAAGCAATTCTGAAAAAGACATTTTACCTAACAGTATATGATAATATTCACCATTGTTAAAGCTATTAAGTAATATTTTATTATTACGAATTACAATGACACACCTTATAGCAGACTGGATAAGATATTATCCTAAATCAATTATTTATTGAACACATTATTTATATGAAAAAAAGTCAGGCAATCTGTGCTCATCATTAGTTCAATACAAAGTTATTGAGAGAAAGCATAGATATTCTAAAAAAACTTAACATTCTCATCATACAATTACGCTTCTATTGTATAATATTTTTGAAAGGATCTATTGTAATGAAAATTGATAGACTAATTGGCATATTAATGATGCTAATAAATAAAAAGAAAGTTACTGCAAGGCAACTATCAGAATATTTCGAAGTTTCAGTGCGAACGATTCAAAGAGACATGGATACATTAAATATGGCGGGCATCCCCTTGTATGCAGATGTTGGTGTAAGTGGCGGTTATCAGTTGATGGATAATTTCAGATTAGAGAAGGGTTTTTTGAACAAAGATGAAGCCAATATTCTCCTTACATTTCTGAAAGGTCTGGAGGGTGTAACGCCCTATTCAGAAATTAAATCAATTTATAATAAATTTTCTAGTATGGATTTTCATGAATTAGACAGTAATAAGTTAATTGTCAAATTGAATCCTGTTTACAACACAAGCAAATTTAGAGACCATTTGATGCTATTTTCACAGGCAAGAGATAAACAATTAAAACTAAAAATTACTTATTACGATGTTAATTTCAATATCACTACTAGAATAATATGCCCCTATTCTTTACTTTTACTAAGTTCTACATGGTATTTCTTTGCTTATTGTGATTTACGCTCTGATTTCAGAATGTTCAGTGTAAAAAGAATCGCCGAATGCGAACTTACGGATGAACCTTTTGAAATGAAAGATATGCCGGAACAGTTGCCATGGGAGACTGAAATGGATAGTAATCGAAAAAGTGAAGAAATCATTCTCGAAATAGACAAGAACCTGCAAAATAAATTGCCTGATTATTTTGATCCCGCTAGCTGTCAAGTTTCCCAGGATAAAATCATAATGCATTTAAATGTTTCGATAGATGAGTGGGTATATTCTCTAATAATGGGTTTAGTACCTTATGTAAAAATAATAAAGCCTGATTCCCTTAGAAAAGATTTTGTTGAAAGATTAAAAAAATCAATTAATGATAATTCTCCGGAAAAAAATTAATAACTATGACACACAGATGTCGTAGTTATTAATTTATAGTTATCTAAAGAAATAAACAAACAAATCCTGCCATCCATGGCAGGAATAGAGGAGAAAAAATGAGAGAAGAATTTATTAATCAATTTGAACATTTTTGGAGAACATTTGAATCTGTAATAAGTGATTTTGATGATCAATCCTGGAGGAATTTAGGATTTGGCCAAACCCAACCCTGTGAACTTGCACTTCATATATTAGGAAGTACTAAATACTACATTCAAGATACAGCAACCCCAATGATTCTCAAGAGCGGGAAACCATTACCTGGTCCAGGACAATTAAAACCGGAAGAATTGCCGACACCGGAAGATGCCAAATATATCATGGACACTGTAAAACAGACAACAAAAAACTGGTTACTGGCATTAGATTTTGACAGTAACAATGAAGAATTTAAATGGACCGGAAAAACTAAGGGTAGTGTTGTTTTATTTTTACTCAGACACAGTCAGTATCATCTTGGAGAAATGAACGCATTACTCAATGATCACCTAAAAGGCAAAGCAGAAGATTATTTTGCAAATACATTATAAACAGGTACAATAAGCAGTTAGCATCACTAAAACAAAAAATTTAACAGAACTTTGGGTAATACATCATAGCCTAGACTGATGGAGTAGACCATAATGGATTGTTATTGGATAGGGATTTGTACTGATAATAATTGCAGATCTCCTATCCTAACAAAACAACATGTAAAAGACTATTGTGTTCAATCTTTTGATTTAATATTCAAATAAAATGTTTAAAAATTATTTTAGTTTACCTGCATGACTTTCCAGTTTTTCGCCTTCAAAAGAAATTTATCATAAAAAAAAACTTCAATTCTTATCCTCCAATATCTATGTAATTCATTGATATAAGTTAAATTATGGCCTTTCTGCCCAGTTAGATACACTACTGTGGGCATAGTTATTTCTTTTATAAAATTTTGCAAAGTCAAGCAAAACAATCCAAATTGTTACTAATTTAAAATACATATTGACATTATGTAACATTAATGTTATTATTACTTATCATTCCGGATAAAGGTATTAAATGAAGAAACAAGATTTTATGAAAAAATATCCTGTATCACTACAGGATTTGATTATTTCCCCGTCTGTCTTTCGGGAAAACTTTCCATTTGCCCAAAATCTTCCTTACCCTGGGTTACACCATTTACGTGATATTTGTGAATATGCAAATTATACCTATGGTGCTCTGCGTACTTCAGTATCAAGAATTATAAAAGCGAAAAGTCTGGATTTTTTTTTTGATGAAAAAAAAACAAAACGATTCAGATTAACAAAAACTCAGCAAAATGTAAGTGAAGTTTTATCTGCTGATATTGGAGATACTAAAGATTTCAGTATTGTTATTTTTTCTTTCTCCACGGCACAGGAAAAGCAACGCAGAGATGCCAGATTTCTCCTGCAAGCTTATGGATTCCGGCTTTTTGCGCAAAATACCTATATTCGCAGCAAAATAAAGAAAGCTCCATTTGAAAACAGTTTAAGAGAATACGGATTAATAAATAATGTATTTATCTTTGACTGTCTGGATCCGAAAACCGTGGAATTCAAAAAACGCCTCCTTTCCCAGTTTGAAATGGAAAAAAGGCAAAAACAGATAAATACATTTTATGCAGATCTTAATCAATTCCTGCCCGCCGATCTGGATGCTGTAGAATTTTCCAGACGGCTGATCTATGCAGGACCAGTTTACTACAATATCTGTTTTGCCAATGCTATTCCTATTCCAGAAAATTATTTTTCAGAGAAATTTCTTATCAAGGAACTGAAGCAATACTTCAATATCATTCTGGAAAAACGCGGGAAGGATTTTAGTACATATTACCTGAATATTGAAAATCAAGGAGCAAAGAGATGAAAAAATCTATTATTATTATTGGATCTGGTATGGGCGGCCTGGCTGCTGGAATTTACGGACAGTCCAATGGTTTTAAAACTACCATTTTTGAAGCACATCATTTGCCTGGCGGACAATGTACAAGCTGGAAGAGAAAAGGCTATGTCTTTGATGCCTGTTTGCACACTTTGAATGGCTTAAAACCAGATACAAAGACATATGCATTCTGGCAGGAACTGGGAGCAGTGCCCTGTGAGAATGTCAAAAGAAATGAATTTGTCAGTGCTATTGACTCGGGGGGCAATAATTTTCATCACTATTTTGATCTTGAAAAGCTTGAGTCCCATATGAAACAGTTATCACCAGAAGATGGTAAGCTCATTGATGAATATATTAAATGCATCAAATCGTTCCTGTCTATAAATGATATGCTGGGTATCACAAATTTCGGCACTTTTTGGGAAAAGCTGCGTATTGTTCCCTTTTTTCTCTCCAAGCTTAAACAATTTCAATATACTATGGCAACATATGCAAAAAAATTTAAGCATCCTTTTCTTCGTAAGGCTTTCCCCTACATCAGAAATTCTCTGCCGGATATGCCTTTATTTGGATACTTAGCTGAATATACCAGCTATATCACTGGTGATTCAGGCTGGCCCAGGGGAGGAGGATTAATGTTTTCTAAAAACATGGCTGACTATTATAAGCAATTAGGCGGAGTCATCCATTATAAAAAAAATGTGGTTAAAATACTGACAGAAAATAACCGGGCTAGCGGAGTTGAGCTGGAAGACGGTACACAATTTACAGCAGATTATATCATATCCAATGCTGATGGCCGTAAGACCATATTAGAGATGTTGGATGGCAAATATATGAATAAAAAGGTTGCCAGATACTGTGAGCCTTTTCCCGATAATTTTGAAGTAGCCTTTTCTGTAATCGTATACCTGGGGGTGAAACGGGATTTATCTTCCTGTCCCTCTGCATTACTTCAATTCCTGGATCAACCGGAAGAAATTGGGGGCCATTGCTTTGATCACCTTCATATGCAGATTTTCGGATTTGACACATCCATGGCTCCTGCTGGTAAAGGTGTTATCAAAGTCGAATTATTTACTAAAGCTTCCCATTTTGCCAGGCTCTATCAAGATAAAGCAGCTTACCAGGCAGAAAAAAATAAAATCGGCAACAAGGTAATTAACTTGCTCGAAAAGCAGTTTCCCGGCCTGAGAGCAGATGTTGAAGTGGTTGATATTGCCACTTTAAACACTTGGGAACGCTATATGGGGGGTACACTGGGGCATAACAATTTTCCTTATAAATACAAAAACCTGACAGATATCCGCAATATAATGGATTTCATTTTTGGCTTAAATAAGATGTTTAACCTGCCGGGTTTAAAAAACTTTTACTTCACCGGCCAATGGGTCACCTCCATGGGCTCGTTGTTTTCCAATGCTCTAACAGGAAAAAATGTTATCCAGAAAATTTGCAAACATTGTGGAGTAAAATTCGTGAAGTAAATGCGTATAGTTAGAAAAGGATATGTTTTTCACACCAGCTGCCCGGGGCTGATTTTAAAAAATCTGGCACACCGCTTTTACACAAGGCCCCAGGGATAGTGAGCTTGAAAAATTGTTTATGTATATTTATTGTTAAACAATCTCACTAGTTCATTTTTATTATCATAGCAATTTTTTCCACGGTTATTTACATAGTTAGTTTTAAACCAGTTATAAATTTTTTTAGTATTTTTTTTAAAGTCATCACTTTTGCTCTTAATTGCATAATTGTAAATATATTCATTGCAATAATTTATATAATATAAATACCCTTTTTGATCATTTTCATATAAAATTGTAATTGGAGATCTAAGCTGAACAATTTCTTTTTCCTTCCATTGATCACCTGGCAAGTAAAACCCTTTATCATTTTCTATTTTAGAATAATTAGGGTAATTTAATGAAAATAAAAAAGATAAATACCTTCCTGCCTTAATTAAATTTTTTGATTCATAGATATCCATTTGCTTTAGATTTCTAAAATTATTTTCCCAGAACCAAACAGTATTTATAAAGCCTAAATCTTTCATAAATTCAAGAAAAAAAATTACATCATTAATTTCCCAAAATGAAGTTATCTCTGTATAATCAAATCTTAATTTTGGATTTTTGCAAAATGTAATAGGTTTTTCAAATAATTTAGATGTAGGGGAATAATCAATATCAATTTTCATCTGAGTCTTTTGATTTTTACATCTTGTGCAGATTGTAATAATATCAATTTGATCATAATCCTGTGAATTACTTCTTTGATGATAATTAAATTGTAATTTGAATATATTGTTTTTACATTTGCACTTTAATTCAGAAGGATATTTATCTTGAATAACATCATACCAATATTCATAACTATCTAAAATTAGATAATTAGATCCGTTTTCCGTAGTTATCAATCCAACTTTTTCAGTTTTATTTAATCGAATTAAAAATTTATCTTCATTATTATCTGTTATAATTTTCTTTTGAATCATAATAAAAAATTAAGATAAAACCATAGCTAGATCCTATAACCATTTTACATCTTTTAATGTTCTTTTGATTCCTCTTTTATATTTATATTTTGGATAACCAATTATTATTGAAGATATTACCTGATTGTTTTCAGGTATATTGAACATTTTCCTCAACTCTTTATTCTTGTTTATTGCTGGAGGTATTATACTCATTATAGAACCTCCTAAACCCAGGGAATGTGCTGCTAACATTCCATAAGTAGCTGCAATAAGAATATCTTCGGTAATATCTTCATCATTACAGTCTGAATGAAAAAGAATCATCGCTGGCGCATTTCTGGTAAGAGTATCTTCAACTCCATTTTTTAATTCAGGCAGTCTAGTTTTCAATAGAGGAATCAAATGATTTCTCATTGTTTTAAATTTTTGTTTTCCTACTTTGTTTTTAATAAAATATCTTATTACCGGATTTTTCATTATTTTTACTAATGAATCATATAATTCAATCATATATGGTAATGATTTTTTAATGAGTTCCGGATTGCTGACAACAGTAATTTGTGTTTTTATCGGAGGAAATCCCGGTGGAGCAAAAGAAATTGCATTTATTATTTTATCTAATATTTTTTTTGGAACCGGTTTGTTTTGAAAATTTCTTACTGCCCGGCGTGTATAAATCATATCAAAAAAAACATCTTCATATTGCTTACGATCAGATAAATCGAAAAAATCCTCTTCATAGGACAACCCATGAATGGTTATTGATTCAGTAGGACAAATTGCCATACATTGCCCACACTTAAAGCATAAATCAATTCTGTCATCTCTATATGTTATAGTGGAACCGCTTTTTATTATTTTGTTTGGACAAACTTCCCCACAAAGATTACAGATTTTACAGGTCCCTTGATTGATAGTGATCGTTTTATTCATTTCTTATATCCTTATGTTTTAAGATTTACTCTTAAAAAAAGCTATTGTTTCCCGGATAACTTCTTCTCCCTCATCACCCCACCAGACAAAATGTCCAGCCGCTCTTACATATTTCACTTTTATATCCTTTAAGTTTTCTTCTAGCCGTTCTGCATGTTCTTTGGAAACATCTTTATCAACAGTTGAATAGACGGCAAAAGTTGGGCAGGTTATTTTTTTCCAAATAATGGAAGAAGGTTGTTTTGCTTTCTCGACTTCATCCATCATCCCTGTATATAAAGCATCCATTGGAATCATTGACTGAACAAAGATGATAAAATTTCTTTTTCCACTCGGTTTTTGAACTATTTGTTTTGCAATTTTGTTTATTTCTGTTTTATTTAAATCAGCTTCAGTTTTTAGAAAACTCTTAATTGTTACCACTGGAAAAAGTTTTGCTGATGCTAATAGCATCCATGAAATTATTTTTTTTCCGTGTTTTGTCATTACTATTTTTCCGAGAGATGAGTTAACAGCATCTTCATTGGCTTGATACTTGCCGGAAACAGCACTCCAAAGAACTAATGATTTTATTGGATATTTTTGAGCGTAATACAATGCAGACAATCCCCCCATCGAAATCCCAAAAACATTCACCTCCTTAATTCCAAGATATTTGATTACCTCATAATAAATATCCGCATGTCCTTCTATGGTATCCACTGTATCTACATTTAAGTCAAAGTATCCTGGACGATTAATTGCGATGACCCTGAAGCCTTCCTTTATCAACCAATCAAAAGCATAGACAGAATCAATGCCGACGCCACCTCCAGTAGAAAAAAGGATGACTTCACTGTCCTTAGCCCCAATATCAATATAACTTATCTTTCCGTATTGTGTATCCACAATTTTGAAGTTTTTCACTTCTTAATCTCCTTCCAGAAATTATACTACAGCTAACAGGATTCAATCCGTCCCTTATTTTCTCCATCTAAAATCATCCAAATACCGATTATTGTAAAAAGTAGAGCAATCAAAAATAATAAACATGTTTGTATTTTACTTGTTTTAATTTTATATAAGTTTCATGATGTTTCAGAGCCAATCGAAAAATTATTTCCCCAAAGGATAGAGGATATCCGCAGTATTTTACGATACTTTGGAGAACTGTTAGTTATCAGAAATTTTTGACCCTATTCTGCTTTTCGTTCTTTATTAAACATAAAAAATAAAAATAGAATGCTAAATGTAAATATCATACCACTTAATAATACCCCTGTTGATAAAATATCATTATTAATATAGCCTCCGATAAAACCCAAAAAGCTGAACAAGCCACTAATAATTAAAATTATTCCTGCAATTTTTCCAAAGATGTTTATTTTAATAATTAAAAATCCATATATTATTGATGGAATACCGAGGATCGTATAAGCCCATCCATTTAAAAATGCAATCATTGATTTATCATTCGTATGCATAAATTGAGTAACAATAAATTCAAATACTGAATTCTCAGGTAGTGAAAGGTAGTACTGAGCAATAAATGGTAAAATGGTGACTTGAGATGAATAAGCTATTAAATTGAATACCCCATAAATTGGAATAAACACAAAACCAAGAAGAGCTGATATTTTGTAATTTTTATTTTTTAAATAAATAAACAGGCAAGTAAAAATAATAACATCAAGAATAGTAAATACAGTAGCATTAATATAGCTTAATAAGAAAAAAATATCTGGATTTGCTACCCACTTAATATAATCAATATTATCCCAATTAGGATCAATATCTGAATATGATAGAACTAATAATACTATCCAGAATATTAAAAAAATAAAAGTAATTAAACATAAAAGTGAAGAAAATTTTAATGCTTTTTTATCCAAAATTACCTCCTTTTATTAAATTACAAGAAATAGTTAAGTTTAAGAATTCCCTATAACGTCCGAAACATACCCGTCATTCTAAAATAATTTTCTGTAAATTTTAAAAACGCTTACTTAAAATAATGGTACCAATTATAATAGAAAAAATCAATTATTATTTTCCAGCATCAAGTAACACATTATTCTAAGGCAAATTATTTCATTTATGCCAGTTATCGATGTTTTGAACAAATGGTTAATCAACCAGTTCATTTTGAAAAAATATAAGGGGATCATAAAAATACTTATTTAGTTCTTCAATTGTTTTACAGCTATAACTTGCTTTACCATTATCATTAATACTTTTTCTTACTTCAAGATGTAAATGATTATTTTTAAAACCTGAACTTGTAAACTCAGTTCGATTAAATAATCTACCTATTTTTGTATTATGATCCACCCTTTCACCTTTTTTTACAAAAATTTCTCCTAAATGAACATAACTTACATAAAAAGTTTTTCCTTCATAAAACTTATATTCAATGACTACAGCTAGATTTGGAAAAGTATACCAAATATTCACTACTTGTCCATTTCCTATTGAATATATATTTTCATCAAAACTACCATTTATATCCAGTCCCGCATGTTTATGACCATATATTCGATATGCACCAAAACCATCACTAATTCTATTTTTTATTTCATTTATATCTTTTCTATCTTTTACTGTCATAAATGGCAAATAAAATTTTGATTCTCCTTTTTTTACATTATTACTCTCTATAAATATATTTACCGACAAAAACAATAAAAATATTACATAATATTTTTTCACTACCTTAAACCTCATAAAATTTCTGCTTAAAATATCGTATAACAGATTAAAAGTATCTATAGTTTTTTCCGTATGATCCGAAGCTCATCTATTTGATACTATCACAAAATAATTATTAAGAAAAACAATTTCACAAAAATTAGTATGGAATGCACTGAAAAATTACAAACCTCCCCTCATTATATGATGCATTTTTATCAAACAAAGTTGAACATAATTATAACAAAATTATTTTTATAATTGCCTATGGCTTGCAGTTAGTAGGTATAGTTATGAAATAGATTAATTTTGTATAATTCTTATAAGGATAATTCCTTCATCTTTAAATAGTATTAAATATTTTTTATTTCGCAATTACGCTTTATACAGCTATCAATCTCTGTAAAACCTTTTAAATATTCTACCTATTGCCAGGCTTATCCAGAGCTGAACCTGGTAAGTTTTTTCATTTTTAGTATTACTATGAATCTTTGAATAGCTGTTATCCCAAAGACCAGTCTCCAATTGATTATCTATGAGCCATTTTAAAGCTTTCTTTATATATACATCATCTCTA
>JAKSBL010000560.1 GCA_022361115.1 Spirochaetota bacterium
ACCATATCATTTTTTTTTTTTTTCTTCAGGATGATACAAAATTTTTTTAAAAAAAAGAAAAAACATGCTCATCCGTGCATATAAATTATTATAATCGATAATAATTTTTTTTGTCAAACAAATTAATGTTTTTTTCTTTTTAATAAAAAAATCGACAATATACACTGAAAAACTTTATCTTTTATTCACATTTTATTATAATAATCTGATTTTCATAAAAATAAGGAGCAATTAATGAAAAGAACATGGGGCGGAATAGAAGCTGGGGGAACCAAAATCGTTTGTGCAGTCGGAAACAGTCCGGAACAAATCATCAAAGAAACCAGGTTTCCAACCACAACTCCAGATGATACCATAAAGCAAATCAGCCATTTTTTTCTAGAAATGCAAAAGGAGTATGAAATAGCCAGTATTGGATTGGGTTCTTTTGGCCCAATTGATTTAAATCCAAAATCAAAAACTTATGGGTATATCACCAATACTCCGAAGCCTCATTGGAGCCAAGTTGATTTTCTGGGAGGAATAAAAAAATATTTAGCACTTCCTTTTTATTTTGACACTGATGTTAATGCTGCTGCCTATGGAGAATATAAATGGGGAGCAGCCCAAAATCTGGATACATTTGTCTATTTAACTATTGGAACAGGTGTTGGCGGCGGTGCATTTGTTAATGGCAAACTTCTTCATGGACTGGTACATCCAGAAATGGGCCATATATCGATCCCTTACTTTCAGAGGGGTGACCAAAAGTACAAAAACAACTGCCCCTTTCATAATTCCTGTTTAGAAGGTTACATCAATGGCCCAAGCCTGGAAAAAAACTGGGGAATAAAAGGAGAAAAACTCCTTCAAGATCATGAAGCCTGGGAATATTTCACCGAATATCTGGCATATGGATTGATCAATATGATCTGTATTCTTTCTCCACAAAAAATTATTTTAGGCGGCGGGGTTATGAACCAGCTTCATCTTTTTCCGCTGATCAGAGAGAAAGTAGTAAAGTATTTAAATAACTATGTACAACATTC
>JAKSBL010000470.1 GCA_022361115.1 Spirochaetota bacterium
ATAATCTTGGATATATCCCCATTTTTTAGTGTTTTAATAATGAAATGGTAATGATCATCCAGCATTTCATAGGCATTGAGCTGAAAATTATGCTTTTTCTTGGTATATTGAATGACTTGATACATAATTTCCTTGTAGGTTTTTCCTCCTAAGAACTTCTCATAGTTAATGAACCTTGCAAAAATGTGATAGGTAGTATTTTCCAGAATAACTCGTAATGGCCGTCCCATTTTGTGCTCCTTATTATAATATTTTTTTGTCTCTCATTAGTATTAATGATTTTTTTGTTTAAAAGAATGACAAATTGGGCTAAGATTTTTGATTTTTTTTTGTAAAAAAAATTTTGGTGCCAGGCACACAATTCAGGTAAAAAACAAAACTTTCAAAACTCAGTGCCAGGCACATTATTTCAAAATGACTTTTTTCCAAAAAAATGTTCCTACCTGTTTCATTGAAAAAATGTTAAGATTAAATTCAATCTAAAATTATTTTAGATTGAGGGAGAGAAGAAGTATGTCATTGGAGAAAAATACCACTGTTCTACGTAATCTAACCATTTTAGCTCATCAAGAGCCACAAAAAGCTATTGTTTATATCAATATGATGCTCAGCAGCACTGATTCAATGCGAACTGATCAGCAGATTTCTGCTTATCTGCAGTTTTTAAAAGGACTAGCTCAAAGCCCTAATCAGGAAAATTACTTAAAAAGAGCAAATCCAAATCATATTGAGCTAATGCGTAGTTTATTAATTAACCGTTTATCAGATGAAGTAGATAAGCAGATGCAGTATCTGACTCAATTAGCTTTAGCTAAAAAATCTTCTGCTAAAATCATGATCCTGCAAAGCATGACTATTTTTGCAGATAAAAAAGAAGATTTTTATTATCAGTATCTCCTTTTTCTCCTCCAACTCTTGGCAGCTGAGAGTAGGGCAAAAGTTATAAAAAAAGCAAATCAAAAGATCATTCAATATTTTTTTAAACTATCCCAAACTACTATAAAGGAAAATTTATAGAGATCTAAGAAAAACTTTTACCCCTTTTTCGTTCATTTTCTTTTAACAATTTTTTACGAAGACGGATTTCTTTTGGGGTAATTTCCACTAATTCATCATCATTAATATAAGAAATACACTTTTCTAAACTCATTTCTACAGAAGGTGTGAGGATTACATTTTCATCACTACCGGCGGCTCTAATATTAGTAAGTTTTTTTCCTTTGGCTGGATTAACAGTCAGATCATTATCTCTGGCATTTTCACCTACTATCTGGCCTTCATAAACTACTTGTTGGGGTTTTATAAAAAGTTTTCCTCTATCCTGTAAATTAAAAAGGGCATATGCCACAGTAGTACAATTTGCCATGGAGATTAAAACTCCATTCTTACGATTACGAATTTCTCCTGCAAAAGGAGCATATTGATGAAAAACATAATTCATGATTCCCATTCCCCGGGATTCGGTCATAAACTCCGCTTTGAATCCTAATAAACCACGAGTAGGAATATGATAAATAACGCGAACTAAACCTGGATGATGTTCCATTTCCTGAAGAATTGCTCGCCGTTTTCCCAGATTTTCCATGATAGAACCTAAATACTCTTCATCTACATCAATGGTTAACTCTTCGAAAGGTTCTAGTGTTTGACCATTTTCTCTATGTAAAATAACTTCTGGCCGGGTGACTTGAAACTCATACCCCTCTCGGCGCATTTTTTCAATTAATATTGAAAGGTGTAGTTCTCCTCTACCTGATACTTTATAGCCAATCCCATCAGTTAATTCTTCAACTTTTAAAGCCACGTCATTAAGAGTTTCTTTAAAAAGCCTTTCTCTTAAATGGCGGGAAGTGACAAATTTACCTTCTTTTCCGGAAAAAGGCGAATCATTGGGAATAAAATTCATAGAAATTGTTGGAGGATCTAAATCTAGGAACGGAAGTGGTTGCGGATTAGAAGGGGAGGTAATGGTTTCTCCGATTTGAATACTATCCAGTCCAGAAACAGCAACGATTTCACCTGCTTGTGCACTCGGAGATTCGACCATTTGATTCCCTTTAAAATTGTATATTTTAGAAATTCGAGAAATGGGTGAAACAAAATCATGATAGGCAATGACAACTTCCTGATTGACATTCATCATACCGCTACTAATTTTCCCGATAGCTAACCTACCTAAGAAAGGAGAATAACTCAAGGTACTAACTAGCAGTTGCAGAGTATCGTTTTTTTCTCCTACTGGTGCAGGTATAGCTTTAATAATTAAATCAAAAAGAGGTTTTAAATCTTGTGTAAGTTTAGTATGATCATTTGTTGCAAATCCTTCTTTGGCTGATGCATAAATTACCGGAAAGTCTAAGCTTTCTTCTGGTGCATCCAGTTTGATTAATAACTCCAGGACTTGATCAACTGCCCATTCACAGCGGGCCGCAGGTTTATCGATTTTATTAATTACTACAATAATTGGCAGGGACAATTGTAGTGCTTTTTTTAATACATAGTATGTCTGAGGCATTGGACCCTCTGCTGCATCGACTAGTAATAGTGCTCCATCAACCATTTTTAAAATTCGTTCAACTTGTCCAGAAAAGTCAGCATGTCCAGGGGTATCGACTAGATTAATGTGATAACCATTATAATCAAAAGCACCATTTTTAGAAGAGATCGTAATACCCCGTTCTTTTTCCAAATCCATTGAATCCATTAAACGTTCTGCTATTTGTTGATTATCTCGAAACATACCACTCTGTTTAAACATCTGGTCAACCAGCGTGGTTTTTCCATGATCAACATGAGCAATAATTGCAATATTTCTAATTTTATTTGAATCCATAACTTATTTGTCCTTAATAATCAATTTGATTATGATTGAAATAACATTATTTTGTTTGTTTGGCAAATAAATATTCCCCTTTACTATCATTATAATTTAAATTTAGAGAACTTTAAGAAACGATTGGTATTTAAATAAAAAACTATTTTTCCTATTGTATTTTGATTTGATATATATTATATTAATAATAGATGAAGAATTATTTAGAAAGATTGAAAATAAGCTTTATCTGGCCCGCAGGGTCTTTAAAATGAATTAGGGAGTGATTATCTCCCTTATGTTAGATTAAATGACTAACTACTTATAACTTCTTTTTGCCCTTTCTTCTAGTGAAGTAAAGGGCTTTTTTTGTTTTTTTACAACTTTCGTTGACAGTTATTACATCCTCAATTATCATAGAAAAGAAAAAGTTATTTTCAATTTTTTTTAGAAAAAAGGAGTAATTGGATAGAATATCCGATTCACGTTTTATTATGAAAATTAGAATTATCTCACCAGAATACTATTCTTATGCAGGAATAAAGGAAACCGAATCATTAGTTCAAAGAAAACTTACCCCAATCTATCTGGCAGCATTAGCGCAAGAAGAACATGAGATTGAAGTAATCGATGGAGATATAGATGAAGTCATTATTGATCAAAATACTGATCTGGTAGCTATTAGTTTTAATAGCAATCATGCACAACAAGCTTATGAAATAGCTTCAAAATATCGAGAGATCAATATTCCTGTTGTTTTTGGAGGTTTTCATCCTTCTCTTTTTCCAAAAGAAGCCAAAAAATATGCAGATGCAATTGTTATTGGTGAAGCAGAAACTCAATGGCCATTACTTTTGAAAGATTTAGAAAACAATCGTTTACAACAATTTTATCAGGGAGATTGTCCTGTAGAATTATCTAATATTCCAATTCCCCGCTATGATTTATACGATAAAGCTAAATACAATAAAATTGTACCTATGTTTATAACCAGAGGATGTCCTTATAATTGTAGTTTTTGTTGTATCAAAACAGTTTACGGTAATTCCTTCCGAAAAAGACCAATCAATGAAGTTGTAAAACAAATTGAATTTATAAAAGAAAACTATGATGATAGTTCACCAATCCCATTAACGATTGATTTTATTGATGATAATATCTGGGGTGACAAAAAGTATGCTATGGAACTTTTTAAAGCATTAAAATCTTTAGAAATTCACTGGCAATCTCAGGGGGCTTCTATCAAATTAGATGACGAACTCATTCATCATGCTGCTGATTCGGGATGTAATCTCCTTTTTATTGGTTTTGAATCCCTGATTCCAGACAATTTAAGATACCTTAATAAAAGCCAGAATGATCTTGAAAGTTATGAAAGTTTTATTGCCAAACTTCATCAGAATAAAATTGGTATTGGCAGTTACTTTATCCTAGGCTTACCATATGATAACCTGGAACTTTTTGAAGATATTGAAATTTTTTTGCTGGATAATTGTGTTGAATTTCCTATTATCATGCTGTATCAACTGGTTCCTGGAACCGAATCTTTTAAAAAAGCGAAGTATGACATTTTTAATTATCAACAAATGATCAACTCTTTACCACTTTATACTCACAAAGACATGTCTAAACAAGAATTCAGGAAAAAATTTGTTCAACTTCATAGAAATCTTTATTCCAGAGAAGGTATCAATAAAAGACTCAGTCATACCAGGAATCTGGGATTAAGATATATCAATAAAGAAAATCATAAATTCTATGCAAATCCACAATGGGATGAATGGGTTAATCAGATATAATGGAGGAAATCTAAAGATAATGGTGTTTCAGTGGAATAGAGAAAGCAGTAATAAATTGAGCAAACACTTGAAAAGTCCAGTGTCCAATCTTTTTTTATAAACGACTTGACAATTGATTCTAAATAAAATATTATTTGTAAGCGCTTACTTTTTAATTTAAAAAGTAAGCGCTTACAAAACAACTAAAATTGAACAAGTTTATTAGGAGGAGTTATGTCAAAAAAAGGTGTTCTGATTCTTTTAACAGTATTATTGGTTTTTCTCGTTATTTTTTCTGGATGTAAAAAAAGTGAAGAATCAAAAACCTCAGAAAAAACAGTTCTTACTTGGTGGGGATGGTTTCCAACTCAGGAAGATTTTGAAGTAATTAAAAAAGATTTCGAAGCAATGTATCCAAATATTGAGTTACAAGCAACTCGCTTAGATTATGATGGTTATGTAAGTAAACTAAAACAAGAATTAGCATCTGGTACAGGACCAGATATCATGTCAATGCAGGAAGGGGCTTTATTTACTCAATTTAAACCCTATTTACTACAGTTAGATGATAAATTAGGCAGCTGGTCCAATAATATAACTGAAGGGCCAATGGAGGGTGCAAAAACAAGAGGTGAAGGACATTATTATTTTCTCCCCATTGGTATGTCATCTGTCATGATGGTTTATTATAATGCAACCATGTTTGAAAAAGCTGGAGTTGCTGTACCAACTACTGGGCAAGAATTTATTGACGTGGTAGCAAAACTAAAAAAAGCTTACCCTGATAAAGTTATTGTTGCAACTGGTTTGAAAGATGGTTGGTGGGCCTCTGATACTTTTAATATTTTAGCAAACATGGTTTCTCCTGGTATTACAGGAAAAGCAGACCGTGGTGAAGTAAAATGGAATTCTGAAAGTTTTGTCAAAGCAATGGAATTACTACAAGATTTGGTCAAAAAAGATGTGATTCCCAAAGAATCTGTAGGTATCACTGAATATGAAGATGCAATTGGTTTATTATCAGATCAAAAAGCTTTAATGCACTTAAATGGAACCTGGAATGCTGAAGATTTATCTGCTCAAGGCCCCAGACGTGGTGGAAGGCCGGCAGAAAATGATGTATTTGGTGCGTTTGTATTACCTAATTTAGCTGGTGGTGAAACTATTATGATAGGTGGTATGGATATTGGCCTTTCAGTTAATAAAAATTCTAAAAATATTGATGCTGCTATGAAAATGTTAGAGTATATGACAGTAGGTAAGGGACAGGATTATTTCTGTGGTAAACCAATGGGTGGACTTGTGCCAGTTAAAAAAGGTTTAGATATAGATATGTCTGCCTATACTGATAAAGCATCTCAAGAAGGGGCAAAAGCAATCGTTAAAGGAAATGATTTACTAGTGAATTCTAGAGAAATTTCTAATCCTTCTGTAAAAAATCAAATGGCTGTTGTTGTACAAAATGTTGTGAATGGTGCTGATGTCAAAAAAGAATTAGATCAGCTTCAAGCCATTGCTGATAGAGAATAAAAGGAATAATTAAAGGGGCTGATTGATTTCAGTCCCTTTGTTTTTTAATAGTAAAGAGACACAAATATAAGAATTTATAAATATTGTATTACAAATTATTATTCTATATTAGTGAAAAAAGTCATTCTAGGAAAAAAAAATGAAAATAAAAAATACATTGAAATGGAAAAAAGATGAAGAAAGAGCAGCCTATCTTTTTGTTGCTCCTTTAGTTATTTTAATGTCTATTTTTGTGTTTTACTGCGTCTATTTTGTTTTTAAAGTGAGTTTTTATAAATGGGATGGTGTTGATATTAACCTGATGAAATTTATTGGTTTCAAAAACTACTACTGGTTATTTCAGGATCAGGTATTTTTAAAATCAATGGCAAATGCAATTATTTGGATTTGTCTAACCATATTTTTTCAATTAAGTTTTGGTTTATTATTAGCTATACTATTACGACCAAGACTTATTGGCCATTCTTACTTTAAGTCGATCTTTTATATACCAGCTGCTTTAGCATCTCCAATTATTGCCAGGATATTTATTGGCTTATATGAACCCAATTTTGGGATTCTCAATAATATTTTAACTTTTTTTCACTTAGAGCCAATTATCTGGCTTGGTGATCCTAAAACAGCTTTACTTGCCTGTATTGTTGCAAATATTTTTCAATGGACCGGCTGTCAAATGGTTTTTTATATTGCAGGTTTAACAACCATTCCGGAAGATTTATTTGAAGCAGCTCAAATAGATGGTGCAGGTTTTTGGAAAACCTTAAAAAAATTAGTATTACCTTTACTTTGGCCAACTCATACAACAGTCATTATTTTAGGTTTAATTGGTGGAGTTAAAACATTTGATCTTGTTTGGATATTGACACAAGGGGGGCCAGGAAATGTTTCCCATATGCCTGTTACTTACCTTTATAAGCAGGCAGTAATGGAATGGAAAGCAGGTTATGGTTCAACTATAGCTGTAATGGTAATTTCAATGTGTGTTGGATTATCCTTTATTCAGCAGAAAATCTACGAAAGATATCAATAGGAGATTTTTATGTTTAAACGTTTGACTGTTGTTCAAATAATCATTATTCAAGCTATTTTGATTCTTGTTTCTTTAATTTTTTTGATCCCCCTCATTAATGTCTTCCGGCTTTCATTACGAGGAGGTGGATTTGAAAACTACAAAACTCTTTTTAGTACTGGTATGCCCATCGGCAGAATGTTTTTAAATAGTCTATTTGTTTGTGCTCTGCAAATCATACTAATTGTATCTGTATCTTCTATTGCTTCTTTTGCTTTTTCAAAATTTAGATTTAGAGGAAAAAAAATATTATATACTCTGGTCATGCTTTCTATGTCTATCCCCATGATTGCTTGTTTGACCCCTTTATTCACTATAATGAAAACTTTAAGTGCTCATAATACTTATTTTGCATTAACAGTTCCTTTTGCAACTTTCTGGATGCCAGTTGCCATATTGATTCAGAAAAACTACTATGATTCCATCGGCAATGAAATGATGGAAGCTGCAATTGTTGATGGTTGTTCCTGGTTTAGAATATTTAAAGATATTTATTTTCCATTAGGTACTCCTGCAACGGTAAATGTTATTGTTTTTGCTTTTATTGCAGGCTGGAATGATTATGTAAATCCATTATTATTTTCCAAAACAGAAGAAATGTATACACTTCCCATGGCTATTGTTGCTGTTACCACTACTATTCGCGGAAGCCGCCCAGAAGTCGTTTATGCATGTTGTGTTATCATGGCTATTCCATCTATTTTTGTTTACATCACTTTACAAAAATATCTGGGACAAGGTATGACTGCTGGTGCAGTAAAAGGATAGTTTAAACAACTACTGATTTGAATAATAATGAAAAGATATTTATCATGAAAAAAGATATCACTATTTATGATATTGCTAAAGAGGCAAATGTCTCAATTGCTACGGTTTCCCGTTATATATCGGGAAAATCAAATGTTAAAGAAGAAAAAAAAGCAAAAATTCAATCCATCATAGAAAAGTACCATTATAAACCAAACAAAATTGCTCAGGGATTATCTACTAAATATTCTAAAACTTTTGGTCTGATCTTACCTGATATTATGAACCCATTTTTTACAAAACTTTTTACAGAAATTGAAAAATATGCTTTTACCAAAGGTTATTCCATTTTTGTAGGAAATACATTCGAACAAACAGAATTAGAAAGGTATTATTTAGATAATTTTATTGAACGGATGATTGACGGTATTTTTTATATGGGAGGATTACTTTATAATACCAAAATTGATATTGATAATCATGAAATCCAGAGAAAAAAAAATATAAAACCCTTAATTTTTATTAATGGCTATTTAAAAGGGATTAATTGTTCAGTTGTTCGTTCTGATGAAATGGGTGGAATGAATCAAATAATGGATTACTTATTTCAGTTAGGTCATAAAGAAATTGGTTTTATTGGTGGTTTTAAGGGAGCCATTGCATTTGATGTAAAAATGAAAAGCTATCGTGAAAAACTAATTTCTCAAAAGATTGATGTCAACGAGAATTGGATTATTGAATCCGGTTATGATATTACTAAAGCAAAAAAGGCTGTGGATAAATTATTTAGCCAAAAAAAAATGCCAACCGCTATTTTTTGTATTAATGATCTGATTGCTATCAGTGTTATTAAAGAAGCAAATAATCTGGGACTCAGAGTGCCTGAAGATTTATCCGTAGTCGGTTTTGATAATATATTTCTTTCAGGCAATTATATCCCTTCGATTACAACAGTAAGCCACAATTATCAGGAACTAGCAAAGAATGCAGTAGATTTAATGTTGACTTGCATACACAATAAAGAAAACTCCCGATCCATTGTTTTAAAAACTCAACTGATTGAACGAAATTCTTGTAAAAAAATAAGTTAACTTGTCAAATCCTATTTTTTAATATATATTCTGGATTAGTTCTGTAATAATCAAAAAATTATAAATCAAGGATAGTTATGGAAATCTGGGATGTCTATACTAAAGATCGAATCAAAACTGGCAAAATTCATATTAGAGGTGTACCTCTCTCTAAAGGAGATTATCATTTAGTTGTTTTAGTATGGATAATCAATGATCAGGGAAAAATATTGTTAACCAAACGGCACCCTGATAAACACTGGCCTAATTACTGGGAGTGCACCGGAGGTTCGGTGATCAGAGGTGAAGATAGTTTAACAGCAGCTTTGCGAGAAGTAAATGAAGAAATTGGTATAAAAATTAATATTAAAAATGGAAAATGCATTCATAGTTATATTAGTGATGATACTATTTATGATGTTTGGATTTTTGAAGAAAATATTGATTTAAAGTCAGTAAAATTACAAGAAAATGAAGTCATTGATATAAAATATGTGAACCAAACCGAATTAATTGCAATGTTTGCTGGAAATCAAATTGTTCCTACCTTAAGTTTTATTTGTGATTATTTTGAAAATTAATAATTCTTTTTAATTTAAATTGTTTTCATTCAATAATTCAGAGACCTTTTAAGGATTGATTAAAGGGATATACTGGTTCAAAATGTTAATCATTTTAATTGCTGACCTTTAGGATTCAGGTAAGTTGTGGTGCCAGGCACTGGATTTATTAAAAAATTTCTACACTTCATTATGGTGCCAGGTCTGTTTTGCAAATATATATAAAAACACGCCTAGAAAATTTATACTTTAGACAAGTCTTTCACTTACATAAGGATTTCTTACTTTTTTTGTTGACAGTGATTATAAAATTTTCTACTATTTATAATTCTTTTCTTAAACAGAACAGGGAAGAGAAAACCAGATTATTATCACTAAAATTAAAAAACAATTAATTTCGAAGTTTTTAAGAAGAGCAAAAGGCTTTTTAAATGAGATTTGTTATTGTCACAAATATACCTGCACCTTACAGGATTCCAATTTATAATATCTTAGCTAAAAAATATGATCAAGATTTTCTTGTTATCTACTGTGCTAAAAAAGAATCTAACCGAAAATGGGAATTAGATAATTTTAAGTTTAAACATGTATATTTAAAAGAAAAAGTGAATACATCAAGAAAGGGTAACTATTATATCCACAATAATACAGATGTATTTCAAAAATTAAAGAAATTTAAACCAGATGTGATAATAACTACTGGGTATAATCCAACACATCTTTACGCCTGGATTTATTCTATATTTCATGGAGCGAAACATATTCCGATGACAGACGGCTGGCTTGGATCTGAGCGGGATCTATCCATGCTGCATAGAATTATCCGGAAAATAGTTTTTGCTACTTCCAGGGCATTTATTGGTGCTGGAAAAAAAAGCATTGACCTGTTTTTATCTTATGGTGTTCAAAGGGAAAAAATATTTCAGAGTCATTTATGTATAGATAATGATAAATTTTTAATAAATAGCAACAGGTCAGACAGAGACTATGATATTATGTTTGCCGGTCAGTTTATTGAAAGAAAATTACCAGACTTTTTTGTGCAAATATGCAGGGAACTAAGAAATAAGTCCGGGAAATCACCAGCTGTACTTTTGATTGGTAATGGGCCATTGAAAGAGGATTTTCTAAAGGCAATGGATCGGGAAGGTATAGATTATAATTACAGGGGCTTTGCTCAACAAGATGATTTGCCTGGATACTATTCAAATACAAAACTTTTTTTATTCACTACAAATAATGATCCATGGGGAATTGTGGCAAATGAAGCCCTTGCAAGTGGTACACCTGTTATAGTAACACCTTATGCTGGTGTTAATGACGATTTAGTAATAGATAAATATAATGGTTATATCCTTGATGTAGATCCAAATTTATGGGCAGAAAAAGTAATTGAAATAATAAATGATAAAAAAAAATGGAATACTCTATCTACAAATGCCTCGGAATCTGTTTCAGACTTCAACTTTTCAAATGCTGCTAAAGGAATTGATGATGCAGTTAGCTATGCACTTCAGGTAAAAAAGAATCATGAGTGAAAAGGTAAGAGGAAGAAAAAAGAAAATTTAAGTGATGCTTCTCCAATAAACCAAATATTTGTATATAAATTTTATAAATGATTTTAGATTTATGAAAATTGCATAAAAATTTATACTTTAGTTTTTACTTGCATATAACGAAAATTATTGATAGGATTGAGTATTAAAAAACTAAATGAGTATTTATAATGCCAAAAAGTATCCTGGTTATTGATGATGATCAAGCAATTTTAAATAGTATCCAAAAGCAATTAAAAAATGAAGGTTTTAATATTGATTTAGAATTAGACCCTGAGAAAGGTTTAGAAAAAGTTATATCAAACCATTATGATCTGTTATTATGTGATATTAGAATGAAGCCGATCAGTGGGATTGATGTATTAAAAAAAATAAAAGCAAAAAATTGTAATGTACCTATAATTTTTATTACTGGTTTTGTAGATGATATTATCCTTGAAGAAATAAAACGCTTTGGATCTAATGGGCTATTAAAAAAACCTGTCCGCAAGAGTGAATTAATTCAATCTATTTACAATTTAATCTTACTTCACTAGTGATTAATATGATAAAATAATTTATAAAAAAGAGATGTGCTTCCGAACACATCTCTTTATAATATGAAATAATTATTTATGGCAATTTACGTGGGGTTGTTAATTCTTTACATTCCTTTATTGGTACTCGCATATCCATTTGGGTACCGAAATCTTGGTGATCTAAATACTCGCCAGCACCTCCAGCAACTCGACCATATGCAAAAGCAATAAATGGAATGTCTAAAACGCGCTGGGTAGTCATTTGTTTATTTGCAAGATGCCGCCAGCAAATTCCTAACCATACACAAGCAATAGCTGCATCTACATTAACTGCTAGTACTTTGGACATAGAACCGTTGTCTTTTAAAGCTTGGACTAAATGGTGATAAAAATCGAGGAACACATTTCTTTTGCCCTGATCTTTGATAAATTGATAGATAACTTGTTCTCTCGGATCATAATTGACTGGATCGTTTTTAAAAACCGGGTGTCCCAAACATGGAATTCGTTCATATTCGACTGAAGCTTCTTTTGCAGCTAGTTTTTTCTTTTTAAAATCACTTGCGACTTTTACTGCAATAGATTGAACATCTATATCGGAATCATAGGGATCTTTGAGTTTGTGTTCCTCAAAAATCGAAAGTAAAAAACGAGCTGCTTTTTTGCCGTTTCCACCATGAATATTACCAATAGAAGCTAAAGTTCCAATCATGGCAGTATTAGGATTATTTCCAGCTGAAGCAGAAAGTTTAGCTCCTTGTGCTGAGATAGTTCCTGGCCCATTGGTCAAACCTGCCATAAAGGTCATTTCAGCTAGTTGTTCTTCAAATTGGTTCTCTGGTAATTCCCCTGTCCAGTAAAGAATTAAAGAGGCTACTAAAGATCGATTGCGCATCAAATCCATAAGTGAATACCCAAAAATACGTGGTGTAATGCCATTATTAGAACTGGCATGTGATGCATTTTTCATGTTAACTTTTGTGGTTTCAGCTGAAAAAGTTGCTTCTTCCAGCTTTTTCAGCTGAGTTGTATATGGTTCTGGTATATAACCGTTAGCTAAAGAAAGCTGAGCAGGAATGATTTTCCCAATTTTACCCAGATTAATAAACCAGGGATTGAGCTTTAGATATTTAGCACTGGAAAAATCCCTTTTAATTTCCAGCATATCTGTTAATAAACGAACAGCCCGGGGAATATCATGTAGAGCTTTTACTCGCATTCCTTTTTTTATGGATTTTATAAATGGTTCACTGGATTTATACTTTTTATCCGGATCAAAGGGGTCACAGCCAAAATACTCATCAAAGATTTTCATCTTTCCAGATGCAGAAGTCATCTTTCCTTCTACTACTGCTCCGGCATGACCTAAAGAAACATTGTATTTTTCAGCAATACTGCCTGCTACATATACAATCAAAGGTTTAACAGCCTTGCATTTTTTTAGCATAGCCATAGCTTCTTCTTCGTAAACACCACCTGGTTCAACATAAAGAACAATGATTTTTGTATTATCATCTTCTAGTGCAAGTTTAATCATTTCTTTTATCGGTGCTAAAATAAGGATATCTTTACCAGTAGAAATTCCAAAGGAAGTTCCCATACCTGAGGCTAATAAATAACTGGAAATCGTATTGACCATATTACCGGAATTGGATATAACTGTTATAGAACCTGGTTTAAAAGTTTCTTCTGGACTGTCTCCTCCAACAGCACCAATTCGGGTTTTATCGTGAACATTAATAACACCCAATGTATTACAGCCGATTATATCAATGTTTTTTTCTTTACAGACTTGATAAATTTTAGCTGTTACTTCAACAGAAACATGTTCAGTAATGACATAAATTGTTTCAATGATTTTTTCACCATGCTGCACTACTTCTTTAACTTCACCATAGACAGCAGATGGAGGTGAGTAGATTATCACTTTATTGGGATATTTATCTTTAGGGGTAAGTCGTAATAATTCTTCAAAATTAGAATAAACTGGAATATCACCAGCTGCTGTTTCAATAATCTGTCCGCCTTTTCCTAATGCCCAGCCGCCAACAATATTGGCACAATATTTTTGACTTTCCATAGAAACTTTTGACGCTTCTCTACCAGTGATATTGGAAACAGCCACACGATCGTCTTTTTTTAGTAAATCATTTAATGTTTTTGCTTTCATTTCACATCCTCACTATTGATAGCATTCACCAATTTGGCAGCATAGGCTGCTACCAGTGTAACAGGAGTATCAGGCCCAAATATAATATAAGGGAGTTTTAAGTAATCTAAGATTTGCTTCATGGATATTAGACCTTTTGCCAATCTTGGACCTCCCCGCCCAATAACTACAGGAATGTTTAATCCTCCATTTTCTTCTGCAAATTTCTTTAATGCATCTCCAATTGCTTGAAAAGTTACATCAATAAAAGTGTTGTTAGCTTTCCCGCCTAAGATCAATAGTAATTTAGCATCAGGCAATTTATGATCAAAACAGATTTTAGCTGTTCCATACATCCTTTCATAGGGGGGATTCCCTCCAAAATCAGATAAAAACATAGGATCACCATTAAGGATTTCCAATGTTTCTGTAATAATTGTGGAAGCCCCGCCTCCAAATAAAATTGGTAAGATTTTTTTTCCACCTAGGTCTGATACATGAGCCTGGCCTTGATGAGAAGATATATTCCATTCATTCATTTCTTCTGCAAAGGCAGTTGAGTTTTCAGGATAATCGGGAAACTCAAAATTCGGGATTTTAGCCTTGTAATTTGCTTCATCAATTGTTGCTTTAAAATCACAAGCATAAGGCTGGCCATCTGGTGTAATACGCCAGGGATTAATTTCTGCTGTGATCATTCCTGTTGAAATAAACATATCCCAGAATGAAACAATTGTCCGGGATAAAACACTGATTAGTTTTTGTTCGCAATCGAGCTTTTCTAACATTTCACTAACCTGATATGCATCCAATCCTTTAAAAATATCTACAGGACGGGTAATTTTTTTATCTTCAGGTATTTCTTCTATATCCATCCCGCCTTCTAAAGAAAGGGTGAAAGATGGTTGTAAATAAGAGGAATTATAAGTTATAGCAGTAAACATTTCCATTTGAGCTGGTATTTTTTCTACCAGATAAGCTGACCGAGGTAGTTTTCCATTAATTTCGGTATTGGCAATCCGTTTAATTTGAGAAAAAGCTTCCTGGCCATTGTTAACCGAAACAATGCACCCTGCTTTTCCCCTTTTTCCAGTTAAAATATCTGGTTTGACTAGTGCTTCACCTTTCCAGTCTTGTAAGGTTTTAACAATTTCTGATTTACGAGCTGTTCCTTCTATAAACCTGGGGACTGGTATAGAATAGGTTTTGGCAAAACTTTCTAAGAAGGTAAGCTCAGTGACATAAATTGGCATAATGTTCTCCACAAAGAAGTTAGAAGAGTGTTTATTTGATAATCACTTCTTTAATAGTAATAGGATATGATTATGCCTATGGAATGTCAAGAAATAATCAAGGAAAAAATAATTATTAAAGCTTTTAAAAAAAGATGTTATTTTTTCTTGATAATTACCATAGTAATATCATCAACTTGCTGATAAGAGCACCATTTTAAAGATTCTGATAAGATAAGGTGTTTAATTTTATTAATAGGTTTATCATAATTGTCCAGAATGATTTTCTGCAATCTTTCTGGTGAAAAAAGTTCTTTTTCCGGGTTTTTTGCTTCAATGATACCATCGGTATACAAAATCAATAAATCATTTGATTCAAGTTGAAACTTTTCATCCTTTAATGATTTTTGAATATCAGGAATAATCCCAAGATACACCCCTCTGGTTTTAATCATTTCACATTTTTTTGATTTATATCGGTAAATAAGAAGATCAATATGTTTGCCAGAAAAGAGAAATTTACCATCTCCAATGTATTTTAACAGAGTCATAGTCATAAAATGGCTTTCCTTCAACCTTTTTCTAATATTTTCAAATAATGTAAGGTTAACTTTTTTAATTGCTTCGCTAGGAAGGATAAGATTATTCTGAGAAGACGAGAGAAGGGTAGTATGAAATGCAGTTTCTGCCATCATCATAACTAAACCAGGAGTTACCCCATGGCCAGATACATCTCCAATGGCAAACCAGAGATTATTCTCACCATCATTAACAATATCATAATAATCCCCTCCAACATCAGTTGCTGGGTGCATCATAGCTGTAATTTCTAGTTCCTGATGAACAGGAATACTGGGAAGGAGTGAGGTTTGTATTTTTCTGGCAATTTCTAGCTCTTTTTTGAGTTGTTCTTGATTAAGCAGTTCTTTTTCTTTTAAATTGAGTTCATTAATCATAGATTGAAAAGAACTAGCTAAAGTAGAAAGTTCATCAGTAGAATTGATTTGAATTTGCATATCCCGGTTGTTAACTATTGTTTGAGTAGCATGGATAAGATACTGAATAGGCTCGTTGATTAAACGGTAGACCATATAAGAGATGCATATGATCAGAGTAACTGCAAAAATGATGATAGTGATGATAAAAGATTGAGTATTTTTTCGGATTAAATTCTGTATAATATCCAGTCGAGTAATAATCACTAAGTATGCAATGACTTCTGGATCTTTTCCGTATTTCTGGTATTCTATTTTTGCTTCAGAGAAAACCAGGTTATTTTGTTTTACTATAGTATTTTTCATTTCAACATAAGACAAATTTCTAAACTCACCTGCATTCACTTCAGAGATAATTTCAGTATAATTTTCATTATACAAAATGATAGAATAAATGTCTTTATCCTGACTGACAGATGAGAAGATTTCTTTTATATTAATATGATCATAATTCCAAATAAATTCTTTTAAAGAAACTGTCATTAAGTCTATATATAGATTATTTTTTATTTCTAATTGCTTCAGTTGATTTTTTCTGGATTCAGCTAGTTTTGTGTAGGAGTATATTGAAAAGATAATAATGATGATAAAAATTACTGATAAACTGAT
>JAKSBL010000275.1 GCA_022361115.1 Spirochaetota bacterium
AAAAAGCATAGGTATATTCGTTCTGCATGCGTAAAATTCTCCTGTAATAATTAGATATGATTTTTTAGTTATTTGTTATTTATTATTAGTTTGATAGTAATATAATATTTTTTTTTTCACTTGTGGAGTTTTTTACAAATCCATTAAGAAAAATATTTTATTAACTACAAAAAAAAAAAAAAATGAAAACTTTTTAGAAAGTTTGTTAATCCAATCTAAAAAGACTATAATCTAAATAAATAAAATTATATTTTTGCACAAAAAATTATGAATACAACCAGGTTAATCAGAATCATTGAAAACAAATGTGTTAATTGTCATCGTTGTATCGCTGTTTGCCCAGTAAAATATTGTAACATTGGTTCCGGGAAGATTATTCAATTAAATCATTCACTCTGTATTGGCTGCGGAAAGTGCATTACAGCCTGTACGCATGGAGCCAGACTTTTTGATGAAACATCAGAAGAACAACACCAATCCGATCTATCTCACTTTTTCAAAAATGACAATCAGCATAAGAAGATCATTGCAGTGGTTGATCCAGTGATTGCAGTACACCTGCCTCACCAGGAACTTCAACTAAACAGCTGGTTAAAATCAAAAGGAATCAAAGCTGTATATGACACCAGCTATGGTGCTCAATGGATGATGGATTCCTATGCAAATTTTTTGAACCAAAACCCATCAAAATTTGCCATTTCATCTTTTTGTCCGATTATTGTTTCCTATTTAGAATTATACCAGCCTGAACTGCTGCCCTATTTAATCCCTGTTGAGAGTGCATTGATCCATATGATAAAAATGATCCAGCAAATATATGAAAAAGATGGTGATTATCAATTATTGGTTATCTCACCCTGTTTAGGACAAAAAAGAGAATATACTCAGACAAATATCTATTATCTCACCATTCAAATGATCATGGAGTATTTATCAAAAGAACAGATCCAGCTCAATGATTTTAATCCTCTGGATTATGACACACCTCCAGTAGATCAGGGTATTTTTGTATCTACTCCCGGCGGCATAACAAATGGATCAGTAAAACAAAATCCTGAGCTTGCTGATTGTAGCCGCATTATGGGTGGAATTAACCAGATTATTCATTATCTAAAGGGGATTGGAAAAGAAATAACTGCTAATAGAAATTCCTGTTTCCTGGATGCTTTATCCTGTAAAAACGGGTGTGCTTGCGGCCCAGGGACACCTGATTTTCAAGTGAATCCAGATGCCATTGCTTTTTATTTACATCAAAAGCAATTACATGAACAAAAAAGAGATTTCCCTCAAGATAATGATTTTTTAAAGCCCCCCGTATTAAATCAAAGAGAATTTCAAAATCTTTCCAATTTTAATAAACTTAAAATTCCAACACCTGAAGAACTAAAAATTATCTACGAAAGCATGAATAAGATAAAACCAGATGATTTTAAAAATTGCGCAGCTTGTGGTTATCACAAATGTGAAGATATGGCAGTAGCAATTTATAATAATCTCAATCGGGCAGAAAATTGCCATTTTTTTATCACAGACAAACTGCAATATATCATGTATCATGATCAGCTTACGGGACTAAAAAACAGAACCTATTTTTTAAAAGAAGCAGAAGATATATTAAAAATCACAAGAAGAAGTAATAATAAGGCATATACATATAAAGGTTTTCTCATTATTGACATTGATAATTTTAAAGATATTAACAGTACATTAGGCCTTGAATTTGGTGATAGTATTATTTTAAAAACAAAAGAGAGAATTATTGAACTTTGCAGGGAAAGTGATTTTTTATATCGAATTGGAGGTGATGAGTTTTTACTCCTTTTAAATATTTTAGAAAATGAAGAAGATGCAGCAATTATCGCCAATCGTATTTTACAGTCTTTTCAAACCCCTTTTACTATGGAAGATAGTTATCTACATTTAGAAGCCTGTATTGGTATTTCTCTTTTTCCACAAAATGGCCAGGATGTACATACCTTATTAAAAAACGCTGAGTCAGCCTTAAATGAAGCCAAGAAAGAAAAAAATACTTACCGGTTTTTTGCTCCGGATATGCAGAAAAAAGCAGAAGAAAAAATCACAATTATCCAAAATCTCCGTGAAGCAATACGGGGAGATCAGTTTCAATTATATTATCAACCTCAGATGACATTAGATGGTAAAATTGTAGGTGCTGAAGCTTTAATTCGCTGGAATCACCCAGAACTAGGCTATATATCACCAGCGGTGTTTATCCCTTATGCAGAAGATACAGGACTGATTATTCAAATTGGAGAATGGGTAATCTTAAAGGCTTGTTCTGATTTTAAAAACCTGGAACAAATCGATTTAGAGCACCTCAACATTTCAGTGAACATATCAAGCAAACAATTTAAAGACCCCAGCCTTATGGATAAGGTAGATAATATCCTGACTATGCTGGATTACAAACCTCGAAAACTCCATCTGGAAATCACTGAAAGTTCCCTGGTAGAAAACCTGGGATCAATGATTAAGAGTTTAAATACCATCTGTTCAAAAGGTGCACGCCTCTCTTTGGACGATTTTGGAACCGGTTATTCATCTTTAAGCTATATTCGCAACTTACCCATTAATATTTTAAAAATTGATAAAGCATTTATCAATTTGATAGAAAAAGGGAAAGATAAAGAACACTTGGTTGATACTATTATTAATATGGCAAAAGGTTTGGACTTAGATGTAGTAGCCGAAGGGATTGAACAAAAATTTCAACTAGATTACTTTAAGAAATTTAATTACAATATTATTGTCCAGGGAAATTACTTTAGTAAACCATTACCAATCGAAAAATTTGTTCAGTATGCCCGAAAATATCGTTAATCAATCTTTAAAAATATCCAACAGAAATATAAGCATTCTGGCCAAATTTTGATCTTTTCAAAGCCACTAAATATTCTTCTGCCTTTTCTTGTTGAGAAAAAGGGCCCACTCGTAAGCGATAATAAGTCTTTCCATTTACCGTTTTTGTTTTTGTATAAGTCGGATATCCTAAGTCAGTATAAAAGTTTTGGATTTTTGACAAGGTTTCTTTATTTTGATAAGCTCCGACTTGAACAATATATCGCTTCTGATATTCTGTTTTTGGTTTAGCCTCAATCGTTTTCTTTTTAACTGGTTCTTTTTTTTCTACTACAGGCTGAGTTTTTGTTTCGGTTTTAATCACGACTTTATTTTTTTCTGGTTCACTAAATTGAGAAGCCTTCAATGGTTCACCATTATCCAGCTCAATATCAGACATCACGGCCTCAGTGGTCCCCTCTTCCTCAGAAGTGTTGACTGTCTCTTCACTTTTATTTTCTTGACTGTTTTGACTATTTTTTTCGGTCAAATTTATCACAGTATCACCCATTAAATCCTGTTGATAAGTAGTTGTCTCTTCATACTGTGGTAAATTCTCAATATCCACAGTGCTTTCAGCATGGTCTAACTCACCTAGGCTATAACTGGAATTCAGTGATTTTAGAATGAAAAAGATAATAGCAGCTGTTACCAAAATTACAAAAATAAATATGACAAATATTCGGCCCTCAGTTAGGTTAACCGAATAAAATGTCTTTGTTTTTTTTACATCATCATTATGATTACTATTAATATTGTTTTCTTCCATAAGTAAATGTAGCTCCTGATAAACTAAATCAACTGGCTCCAAACAGTTTTAACCTGAGTCGCTAGCTGTTTTTGATTATTCCAATTGTTGATATAGTAAATATCGTCACTATTTGCATTCATTTTAGGGGATAGTTGGGCTTTTTGTCTATTGATAATCGAAAAGATTTTTTTTACAGAAAAATGATCCCTTTTCATCCCTCTGAGTAACATATGAAAGAAAGAAGTCTTTACAACAATAATTTTATCACATAAACCATTTAAACCCATTTGAAAGAGGAGTGCGGCATTCACTAAAATGATGGGGGAAGAAGAGGTTTGAATGATCTGTTGAACTTTTTTTATCATTACAGGATGAACTAATGAATTCAGTTTATCTAATTGAGCAGGATTCTGAAAAACCAGGGTTCCTAAAACTTTTCGATTAATTTCATGATTGTTATTCAGTATCGTTTTACCAAATGCCTCAACAATTTGTGCTTTTAATTGATATAATACTTCATGGCCGATATGGTCTACATCAACCAGTTCTACCGGATAATTCTGGACAATGATTTTCTCAACAGTAGATTTTCCACTGCAATAATAACCTGTTAGACCAATTACCATGTTTAATGCAGCTCACCCCAATTATTACCAATTTCCACAGAAGTTTTTAGAGGCAATTTAAAACCAAAATCATCTTCCATCCCTTTTTTAATCAAATCGATCATACTTTGCTGTTCCTCTTGTTTTATCTCAAAGATCAACTCATCATGTACCTGCATAATCATTTGACTAGCCATTTTTTGATCTTTGATAGTTTTATGAATTCGAGTCATGGCAATCTTGATTAAATCTGCAGCAGTTCCCTGGATAGTTGTATTCACTGCCATCCTCTCTCCATAAGCTCGGCGAAATCGATTTTTATCATTTATTTCAGGAATACTCCGTTTTCTTCCCCAGAAGGTTTCTGCATATCCGTTTGTTCGACATTTTTCTTTTAAGCTCTCAATGTAACTTTTAACACCTGCGTATTTTTCAAAATACCGTTTGATAAATCTGGTTGCATCACCAACAGGAATATTAAGATCTTCAGCTAAACTAAAGCCACTCTGTCCATACAAAATTCCAAAATTCACTGCTTTTGCAATAGAACGCTGTTCTTTGGTTATCCCTGCTAAAGAAGTATCAAATAATAATGAGGCTGTTTTCCGATGGATATCCTCATCATGTTGAAATGAATAGATAAAGGTTGGGTCTTGCGAAAATTCTGCTAGTAAAAAAAGCTCAATTTGTGAGTAATCCGCACTAATGATTATATATCCGTCTTGAGGCACAAATGCCTGGCGGATCTGCCTGCCTACCTGGCTTCGAATGGGAATATTTTGTAAGTTAGGATCTTTGCTGGCCACTCTTCCGGTATGTGTACCCGTTTGCATATAAGTAGTATGAATTCTTTTGGTTTGCGGATTTACCATACCAGGAAGAGAATCAGAATAAGTAGACTTTATCTTGGAAAGTTGCCGATGATCCAGCAGCAAACCAGGAAAAGCATGAATCACAGCCAGCTTCTTCAAAACATCTACATCAGTAGAAGGACCTGACTTGGTTTTTTTAATGATTGGAAGCCCCAATTCTTCAAATAAAATTTCTCTTAGTTGAATAGGAGAATTCGGATTAAATTCCTTTTCTGTCATTTCAGCCATTTGCTGATAAATATCATTGATCTCTCCAGATAATTGTTCAGACAATTGTTCTAAATACTGAGAGTTAATTTTTACTCCTTGATATTCCATGTCTGTTAAAACTTTTACCAACGGCATTTCAATATTATCAAAGAGGTATTTTATCTTTTCATTTTCCCGCAGTTTTTCTTTTAAGAAATCATAAAGCTGATAAGTAATGAGTGCATCCTGACCTGAATATTTAACCAGACGAGATAAATCGGTCTGTAAAAGAGTTTCCTTTTTAGTGTCTTCCACAACATCTTCATAATGAATCATCCGAAAACCTAGATATTTTTCAGCCAACTCTTTCATACCTAAAATATTATTCAATGCATCCAGGCAATATTCTGCCAGCATAGTATCAAATAAAGGGCCGTCTGTATGAATACCAAAAGGTTTGAGAAACTTAATATCAAACTTAATATTGTGGCCAATCTTTAATATAGCTTGGCTCTCAAAAATATTTTTTAGCACTGGAAAGAGCTGGGAACGATATTCCTGATCCAAACAAAGAGGCCGGCCATAATTTTTTGACTGTTCGACCTGTTCATCTGATAAATCATAGGGAACAACCCAGGTTTTTAACTCTTTGCCTACAGAGCAGCAAATACTTAAACAAATAATCTGGTCCTGGTAAAAATCAAAACCAGTTGTTTCTAAATCAAAACAAAATACTTGAGCTTTCTCCACACAAGCGACTAATTCTTTTATATCGTCCAAACAGGCAGCTAAATGGTACTCAGCCTCTAATTCTTTTAAGTCTTTTAGCTCTTGCTGTTCAGTTGCAGCAGCTATTGCTTCCTCAGCTTTGTTTTTATCTAATTTTACCTGAAAATGTTCCTGGTTATAAAGGTCAAAATCCCGAATCAAGGATTTTAAATCTTCTTGCTGTAAAAGAGCCCACCCTTTTTCTAAAGTAAAGGGTTTTCTTTCCAAATCAGATAAGAGCAGGTCCATTTCAATATCTTTTTTAATGGTGGCTAATTCTTGACTGAGAAAAGCATTTTCTTTACTCGCTAAAAGCTTTTTCTGTATTCCTGGAGGAGTGATTTCTTCAATGTGCTGGTAAATCTCATCAAGATTTGCCCAACTACTTAACAGCTTCTGAGCCCCCTTATCGCCAATTCCGGCTACCCCTGGAATATTATCAGAACTGTCGCCAACAATAGCCAGATAATCAACAACTTGTTCAGGCGGAATACCCATTACCTCTTTCACACCTGCTGAGTCCATAATAATATATTCACTCAATCCTTTGTCAGGCTTGCAAATAGAAATATTTTCTGTGACTAGCTGCCGCAAATCCTTGTCATTAGAGAGAATTAAAATTTGATAATCCTGATCTTCTAATCGATTGGCAACAGAACCAATCACATCATCCGCTTCAAAAGTATCAACAGCTAAATGAGGAATGTTCAGTAATTTTAACAACTCAAAAATTTTAGGAACCTGATATTTTAAGTCTTCAGGAGCTTCAGGCCGGTTAGCTTTATATTCCGGATAAAGTTGATTCCGAAAACACTCCCCTTCCCCTTCTAAAGCAACCAGATAATAGTCTGGTTTCTCCCGATTTAAAACAGAAAGAATGGATTTAAAAAAACCAAAAACGGCAGAGGTATTCTCGCCGTTTTTATTAAATAATGGTCTTTTCAAGAAGGCATAATAAGCTTTAAAGATTAGTCCAAAGGCATCAATAAGAAGAATTTTTTTTTTAGCCACTGATATCTACTACTCCTGCCGCTACTGTTGAGTAAGGCGATTGATTAACTTTAGTTTTATTAAATGACTTA
>JAKSBL010000711.1 GCA_022361115.1 Spirochaetota bacterium
TCAAAGATGATAAAATTATAAAATCTACTGAATCTGGAGCTCCAGGTTACTACAGGGTAACATTTGAGAATAAGATTCATATTGATCTGACAGTTTCGGTAAGAGCAGGTTTCCATAAATATACTTTCCCGGATTCACAGGAAAAGATTTTTATCCACATTGATCCTGACAAAAGTTTAGCCGGCATAAAGAATTCTTCCTGGAAAGTCAAAACACCAACTTTAATCACCGGGATAGTTAAAGCCGGCAATGTTTGTGGTCATGGTTACTTTAAACTTCATTATGCGGTTAGTTTTGATACTCCAATGGTAGGATATCAAAAAGATGATAAGGCGGTATGGTGTGAATTCCAAAGGTCAGGCAAAGAGACAGTAATCCAGTTGAAAGTAGGTTTATCGCCAATCAATGAAGGTCAGGCAATTGCAGAAACTGACCTTGATATGCCGGGGTGGGATTTTGATAAAATATGTAATAACGCAAAAAATGAGTGGAATAAAATGTTAAGTAAAGTAGAGTTGAAAAATGTTCCTGAAGAACTGGAAGAATACCGCGATTTACTTTACACCTGTCTTTATCGTTCATATTTATATCCTAATAACGTTACTAGTACTTCAGGTCAGTATCGTTTAGCTGGCGATGAATTCACTATTCGAAAGGTCGACGATACGGCAAAAGGCTATGACCACTATTCAGGATGGAGTTCATGGGATGATTTTCGCAAATATAGCCTGATTTCCCTGCTTGAGCCAAAAATATCTCAAAACATTGCCAGGTCATTGGTCGAATGGTTTGCAGGTGGTAATACCCCTCAATGGGGTAGCGGCTACTGGCCAAGTGCAACTGTGAGACATGAGTTTATTGCAGCTATTGTTGTTGATGCTTATCTGAAAGGAATAAAAGGATATGATTCGGAAATAGCATACCAAGGTCTGAAAAGTACAATACTTGGCAATGATCAGGTTGAAAAACCATATCAATATTATCTGATTATGCAGATGGCAAAAGCTCTTGGTAAAGATGAGGAAATTATCCAATACAAAGAAAAAGCATTAGGTTATAAAAAATACTGGTGTGCTGATCAGGTTGACGGCGAAGGTAATCTCCGTGGTTTTTTTACAAATGATGGCAATCCTGTTCCGCAGTATGAAGTCAACAGGACCAGTGCTTTCTTTTACCAGGGCAACCTTTGGCACTACCGCTACTGGGTGCCTCATGACATGAATGGCTTGGCCGAGCTTCGCGGTAGCAAAACACAACTAGCTGATGAGCTTGATTATTATTTTGTGAATTATCAGCATATGCCGATAAACCAGCCCCCGCTGACTTATCCATACTTGTTTAATTATCTTGGTAGACCATGGCGCACTCAATACTGGAGCCGATATTTCATAACTGAGGATGTTATTGTTATCAATGAGAGTAGAGGCAAATTCAAAGAGCCGCTGGTTGGCAAAGTTTACCAGAAAACTCCTGACGGCTACATGCATACGATGGATGATGACGGAGGTTCCATGGCCAGCCATTACGTGTTTTCTGTACTGGGTCTTTACCCGGCGTGTATGGGAGACCCGTATTATGTAATAACTTCACCGCTTTTTCCCGAGGTTATCCTCAAACTTGCTAATAATAAAACATTTACTATAAAAGCAAAAAAAGCAAAAATTGCCAACAGGTATATTCAGTCAGCCAGACTTAACGGCAAAGAATATAACAAATGCTGGATTGAATACAGTAAGATTGTTGAAGGCGGTATTCTTGAATTTGAAATGGGTCCTGCCCCTAATTTCAGTTGGGCAGTCGGCTCTGAATCTTTGCCGCCATCATTAACTAGCAGCTTCTGATAGATGGAAATTTTAAACAAGATTATAATTATCCAGCCGTAGTAAGATGTGTTCTAGCCATGTCTCTGTTTTCAAAAAACGAGATTTGAATAAAACACTGTTAAGAAAATTATAAATTCTCTTTTAACAGTAGTTTATGAAAGTAGTGCAAATATTATTTTTTGGGACAGATTTAATCCTGAAAAATATCTGCTTCTGGCAGTTAAAAATAAATTTTACTTTTTAAGAAAGCTGTCTTCACAATCTACTAAGTTAAGAGCAGTTGGTCTACCCATTTACTATCAGGGTTAACGCATATTCCTGTAATATTTATTTTTCTAGTTTAGATATCAATAACAAATAGTACCATGCAAGTTACTAATCCTCTTCGAGTTAGCAATTCAACGGAAAAGAAATCTGTTGCCGTCAGGAAATCAATATGGCTGCCGTGGAACTACCAAGTTAACCTTAAATCAGACACTCTGGCATAAAATCGGGCCGGAATTATTTCGCTGATAAGATAATTTTTTCAAAAATTTGATTTTTCACACTTGCCTGGAAAACACAAGCTATCTTATACAGTTAAGAAATGAGAATGGAACTTTCTAAATAATTAACAAGGCCTCAGTAACATTCTATGGTGGTTACAGGTACTTTATTTACAAAGAATATATGATTGATTTCAATTAATTTACTCTTTGCTACTTATGTAAGATTTTTTATGTTTAACGATCAGATAACGTTTGTCTGATTAATTTAAATATTGTTTTTTTAGA
>JAKSBL010000363.1 GCA_022361115.1 Spirochaetota bacterium
ATCACTAAGTTTTCAAGTCAAAATTCAATTTTTTATTTTAAGTAAATTAAATAATGAATAAAAATTACACCCTTGGTCATTTATTTATCAGATATTTTGTTGAATCTCAAACAAGATTAAGTTATAATATCTTGCATTAAAATTAACAGTTTAGCAGGTTTGTATGAAAGATTATGTAGATATGCTGATAGATCTTGCACTCAATGAAGATTTAGAACAAACTGGTGATGTTACCAGTTTGGCAATTTTTAAAAATGAAAAAGACACATTTCAGTTAATTGCCAAAGATGAAGGTATATTATGTGGTAAAGATATTTTTATTAAAACCATGCATCATGTTGACTCTTCAGTAATGATAGATTTTTATTATTCAGATAAAGATAAGATAAAAAAAGGAGTTAGAGTTGCTACTATAACAGGTAGTGTATTATCTATTTTAACTGCTGAACGAACTGCATTAAATTTTCTTGGCCATTTAAGTGGAATAGCTTCAAAAACTGCTCTGTTTGTGCAAAAAACAAATAATCAGTTCCAGATACTGGATACCAGAAAAACGCTGCCAGCCTATCGGAATTTACAGAAATATGCAGTATCATGTGGTGGAGGAACCAATCATCGTTTTGGCTTATATGATATGGTAATGATAAAGGATAATCATATTGATGCAGCTGGATCTATTACAAGAGCAGTACAATTAGTTCGGGATAAATGGGCTGATCAATATAAAATTGAAGTGGAAACACGAAATATTTTGGAAGTTAAGGAAGCACTTCAATGTAATGTTGATAGAATTATGTTGGATAATATGTCCCTTGATATGGTTATCGATGCAGTGAGGATTATAAAACAAAAAGCTGAAATTGAACTATCAGGTAATATGAACCTGGATAAAATTTCACTTTACCAGGATCATAATATAAATTATATTTCTGTAGGTGAATTAACCCATAGTGTTAAAGCATTTGACTTTTCATTAAAAAAAACAGGAGATCATAAATGAGTAATGAACAAATATATGACTTAATCATCATTGGAGGTGGTCCTGCTGGAATGAGTGCTGGTATTTATAGTGCTCGAGCTGGTTATAAAACTTTATTAGTCGAAAAAATGACTTTTGGTGGGCAAATGGTGATTACTTCTTTTATTGATAATTATCCTGGTTTTCCTGAGGGAATATCTGGATTTGAATTACAGGAAAGAATGTACAATCAGATGAAAAAGTATGGTGTGGAAGTAAAAAATGAAGATGTAAAAGAAATCAACCAGAATAAGGACGGATTTACTGTCACGACATCCTCGGAAAGCTATCAGAGCCATGCAGCAATTATTGCAACTGGCGCAAAACATCGCAATATTAATATTCCAGGAGAAAAGGAATTTTCTGCAAAGGGGGTTAGTTATTGTGGAACCTGTGATGCCCCTTTTTTTCGCAATAAAGATGTAGCTATCATTGGAGGAGGAGATACAGCCCTTTCTGAATCCCTCTTTATTGCAAAATTTGCCAAGAGTATAAAAATAATCCATCGAAGAGATCGTTTTCGTGCTGTCCAATCATTGGTAGATATGGCAATAGAAAATCCTAAAATTGAATTTGTTTATGATTCTATTGCAACTAGCATTGTTGGTGATCAATCAGTAAAGGGGATAAATATTAAAAACGTAAAAACTAATGAAGAAATGGAATTAAAAACCGCTGGAGTTTTTGTTTTTATTGGTTTAGATCCAAATACAGATTTTATCAATTTTTCCATTTTTGATGACGAAAAGCATATTATTACAGACTTAAAAATGGAAACTACCATTCCTGGCCTTTTTGCCGCAGGTGATGTAAGAAGTAATACCTTCCGTCAAATCATCTGTGCCAGTTCAGATGGAGCTAAAGCCGCCCATTATGCTGGAGAATTAATTGATGATAAAAAAGGGAAAGCATATAAATAAGTTACCTCTCTTTTTTTTATCTGAAAGGCAGCTCAATCCATATTGCGCAATGGCCAGGGAGGAATATTTCTTGGAACAGGTTGAGAGGGGAAATATTGATGGTATCTTTCGTCTTTTTACCTGGCAGCCAAAATCCATTTCCATTGGTCAGTTTTTTAAAATCAGAAATTTTAAATATGACTTAATGAGGCAGGATGGGATCAGAGTTGTACGAAGATTGTCTGGGGGATATGCTTTATTTCATGAAAATGATCTCACCTATTCTTTGATACTCAGGAAAGGAATTCTTCAGCTAGATAATAAAAGGGAATATTATCTGTTTTTGGCAAAATTATTGCAAAAAGCCTTACTAGGTTTGGGAGTACAGACTCAAATCAAAATGGATACTACAGTTTCACACTCGGTTATCAATTGTTTTCATTCAACTTCCCAATATGAAATGACCGATTATAGCGGTAAAAAACTAATTGGATCAGCTCAAAAAATCCTGAATCATTCCATGTTACAACATGGTAGTTTGTACTATAACCAACCTGAGACAGATTTTCAGGCATATTTTAATCTGCCTGAAATTTTCCAATTCAATATTGCATCTTTATCAAATCAAATAAATGAGATCGAAAAACAAATAATAAAAGTTTTTCAGGATTATTTTGAATTAAAACCTTATGAATTAAACCAAGAAGATAGAAAGATGATTACAAAATTAGTCAATACAAAATATAGTCTGGATGAATGGAATACTAAAAGATGATGACTTCAGCTGCTAAAGCTCAACCAGAATTATACAACTTTATGAACCAAAACCAGTATATTTTTATCAGTGTTTTGGATCAGATAAAGAATAACCACTCTTTGATTAAAGATCAGATTTTATACACTCCCTTTAAAGAACAGGGAAAAATAAATTCTTTACTGGTTCAAAACCGAGGCAATTTTTATGTTAAAACCAATGAAAATAATATATTGCCTATTTTAACCATTATCAATGATTCACACCGCTTATTTTCTATATACGGTGAAAACACGCTTATCAATTCCTTTATTGAGCAGGCATTCAGAAGATATCGCACTTTAGTTCAGTATTATATAATGGAACTCAGTCAACAAGATTTTGTTTATGAAAAAATACACTTGGAAGGTTTTACCTGTCAATCTTGTAATGAAAAACATTATACATTATTAAAAGAGCTACAGTATCTCTATCATCGTGAAGAAGTTTATGCATCAGCGGATTATTATCCCTATGAAGTTGAAATGAGACAATTTAAGGGTATACTAAAAAAACGATTAAATTATGCTGTTTTTACTAAACAGAAACCTCAATTGGCAGCCAGCAAAGTTTATGTTAATGCTGAGTCAGATGATACGTATCAAATTGGTGGGGTTTATACTTTAAAAACCTATAGAAGACAAGGGTTATCCTACTATTGTTTAAATGAATTCTGTAAAGCTGCTTTTCAGCAAAAAAAGAGAAGAGTAATGCTTTTTGTAAATCGAGATAACCAAAAAGCAATCAATTTGTATTTAAAAATGGGTTTTAAAAAGTATTGGGCAACAGCTACCTTATATTTTTAACTGGTTTCTGTTACATTTTTTAATAATTTGTGTAATTTTTCAGTTAAATCATCAATTAGTTCATCATAAGTGAAAAATTGAAAATTTTTCAGATGAATGATTTCTGTTTGCTGAGTATCCACAACTTCAACAATCAATTTAATGACATTATCTTCAAAAGCACTATATAATAAGCGTATTCTATTTTTAAAAAAAGAAAAACTACAGCCAATAACTTTTAAATACTTTTCTTCCTCTAAAGTCTTTTTTTCTAAAGTAAGACTCATAAAACCTCCCCAATGATATGATGATTATTCCCTCTTAATTTTATAACATATTATCTAGTAATAATTATCAAAATTTACAAATATTTCATTTTTTCATTTTTTATTGATATTCCAGGTTCATCATGATCCATCCAGAAGGATCAGCAAAATCTTGATGAACTAAACCAATATCAACTTCTTCCATTAATTCTGTATAGAGATAATCCTTTCCATTGAGGTTTAGTTTGGCCCCATCTCCTGCTATGTCTAAACCTACAGCAGCATGTTGATATTTCATGGAAACTAAGAAGATGGAGTTAATATTAAGATGTTTTAATAAAATCATATAGACTAAAGCCCGGCTATCACAATCCCCTGATTGTGTATAGAGAGCCGCAAGAGGAGGAACTAAATCAGAAACACCACCTTTTCGTTGATCCTTAAAGTTTTGCAACCAGGATAACAATGTATTCATTTTTTGTTCTTCTGGTAATAAGTTCAGCTGCAATTGTTGATTTAAAGTATCACTAAAGCTTTTTAATCTTTGATAATTATCCCGATAGACTATTTTGTAGTATCTTTCCCAGGCAATAATTCTATCATTCACTTCTTTATAAGTCAGTAGTATTCTAGCTTCTCTTTCAATTAATACTTCCGATGCTTCAATTTCATGTTGATCTATTTCTGTTGCTATATATTTTCCAGCTAAAGGAAATTGAACAGGATTATTCTGTTGTCTTTTATCGTCATAGTAAAACTGGCTGATTGGTCCGGGATACTTTTGTTCCTCTTTGTGAGAAGCAAATGTATTGATAAATGATAAGAGGAAGTCATGATTGGTATTATATTCTTCAACAGTCGAGTAACATAAAAGTATGAAGTTATAGTTCTCTGTTTTTAAAGCAAATAAGTAGCCATGGACGTGATATTCTCCTAATTGGAAAATCAAATCACCTAGTACAGCCTGTTTATTTTGGTATTGAAAAACAACATATTCATGATTGGCTTTCTGATTTTCTGCCATATAAAGATAAAGTTCTTCAGAATTAGGAAAAGCATCACCCGCATAAGTAAAGATCTGCATAATAGCATTCCCTTCAGGATTAGAAAAAGCTATAGTAGCCGGATTTTCAGCATCAATGATTTGCCATTGATGAGGAATATCGATAAAATAGTGAAAATCCGGATGAGTAAATGCTTTACTGAAAATAGGCAGTGATATAATAAAAATTAAAAGGAAACGACAAAACTTCATATACAGCTCCTTTTTTAAAAAAACAAAAAATATAAAAAGCTTTTCATTAAATAAAAAATATTACCCAATTTATAGATAATAATCACAGAAGTCACAAAGAGACACAAGGAAATATTAATCATTAAGAAAAAAAGTGTCCTTAGTGCTTCTGTGTGTCCTCCTGTGATCATTATTTAATTATTCATAGTTTCATGAACATTGAGAATTATAGAAATAACTCACCTTGCAATTCGTTGAAATACTTCTTTCAAAATATCTTTTCAAAATCATGATTTTGTGCTATTTTATTCTGTAAATTAAACACTCATGGTTTTATGATAATGAATCAAGCATTATTATTAATTATCGAGATTTAAAAAAAATTGGTAAGAAAAAAAGAATGAAATTCTGAAATAATTTACTAAATATTTATACTTTTGATATTTATGGTTTTTTCAAAATGTTTTGTATTTTGTGAATCTACTAATAAAAAGGCAAAAACAATTCATTTTTTTTAAAAAAGTGAAATAAAAGGCAGATTTGTAAAAGATTTGTGTAAAAAACATTGACATTTCTTCATAAATTTTATATTTTATTTAATCAGTTTTTAAACTTACCATTTTTTAATGGTAAATTCATACCAAAATTTTTAAAAAGGCTACAAGGCATAAAAGTTTTCTGTAATTTCCAAGTTTTTTCTAGATTGCCTTTTTAAAGATATTTAGGTATATAAGGAGAATTATTCTAATGTTGGATGGTATCACCCGTTCATTAACCGATGTTTTTAAAACAATCAGTGGAAATGCAAAAATAACTGAAAATAATATCAATAAAGCGATTGCTGATATCCGAATTGCTTTACTGGAAGCTGATGTAAACATCACAGTTGTACGTAATTTCATTAACGATGTGACTGAAAAGGCATTGGGTGAAAAAGTAATCCGTTCTGTTAATCCTGGGCAACAATTCATTAAAATTGTAAGTGATGAATTAGTGAGCATTCTGGGAGAAAAATCACAGGATTTAGTATTAAAGCCAACTAATACGCTCTCCATTATTTTAATAGCAGGTTTACAGGGATCTGGTAAAACCACAACCACAGGTAAATTAGCCCGTTATTTAAAAACCAATGATAGCCGTAAAGTATTATTGGCTGCTTGTGATGTCTATCGTCCAGCTGCTATCGATCAATTAGAAAGAGTAGCTGAAATAGCGGAAGTTGATGCTTTTGTTGGTGATAGAAAAAATCCTATTAAAATTGCCAAAGAAGCAGTAAAACATGCAAAAAGAAATAATTATGATACATTAATTTTAGATACTGCCGGTCGTCTTCACATTGATAAAGAGATGATGGAAGAAGTCAGAAAAATTTCAAAAGAAGTGAAACCTGATGAAACCCTTTTTGTGGCTGATTCCATGACTGGTCAACATGCTGTTGATATTGCTAAAGAATTTAATGATACATTAGCTGTTAGCGGTATTATTTTAACAAAATTTGACTCTGATACCCGTGGTGGTGCAGCTTTTTCCATAAAACAAATTATTGGCAAACCTATAAAATTTGTTGGTGTGTCGGAAAAAGTTGACGGATTAGAAGTATTTTATCCGGACCGGATTGCTTCCCGTATCCTGGGTATGGGAGATGTGGTTTCTTTAGTTGAAAAAGCTGAAAAAGTTTATGATGAAGAAGAAGCTGCCCGTTTAGAAAAAAAAATCCGTAAAGCTGAGTTTAATTTACAAGATTTTTTAGAGCAACTGGAACAGATGAGTAAAATGGGACCATTAGAAAATCTCATGGAGATGATTCCAGGTATGAAACAGCAAATGCAGAATGTCAATATTGATGAAAAGCAGATTAAACAGCAAAAGGCTATTATTCAATCCATGACTTTAAAAGAACGCTATGATCCAAGATTACTCCATGGCTCTCGTAAGAGAAGGGTAGCCAGAGGTGCCGGCGTTTCAATATTACAGGTTGATAATTTATTAAAAAAATTTAATAAATCCAAGCAAATGATGAAAAAAATGATGAAGATGAAAGGGAATATGCCAAATATGCCTGATATGGATATGTCTTCATTACTCAAACGATAAATATGATTTTATAACTGATACTCTAAAGAAAGGAGGATATCAAACTTGGTAAAAATACGATTAAAACGAATGGGAACAACTAAAAGACCTTTTTATCGAATTGTAGTAGCTGATTCCAGAAGCCCACGTGATGGAAAATTTATTGATCAAGTAGGCTATTATCATCCAATGGAAAAAGATGATCAAAAGGTGAAATTCGATAAAGAAAAAATGAAAAAATGGTTTCTACAAGGTGCACAACCAACACATATTGTGAGAAAACTGCTGAATAAACAAGATTTTCACTTTGATTATGCAGAGTTATCAAAAGAATCCTAATAAGCACCGTGAGTAGACAAGGAGTTGTGAATGAATGAAAAAGAACTGGTGGAATTTATTGCAAAATCATTAGTAGACAATGCTGATCGAGTTCAAGTAAACATGATTGAGAGTGAAAGATCAACTATTTTAGAATTAAGTGTTGATGAAGCCGATATTGGTAAAATCATTGGAAAACATGGAAGAATTGCCAAAGCAATTAGAACTATTTTAAGTGCTGTTTCAAATAAAAGTAATAAACGAGTATTGTTAGATATCATTGATTAATCACCCATTAGTTAATGAGAAAATAGAATGATGACATCTAGTCAAAACGAATTATTATCTAACTATTTAAAGATAGGTTTTATACGGAAACCACATGGATTAAAGGGAGAAGTTAAAATTCTCCCTTTAACCGATAACCCACAGCGTTTTAAAAAGTTAAAAAAAATCTATATTGAACTTAATAATGATTTAAAACAAGTGCAGGTTAAGGCTGCAAAAGTTTTAGCAAATGATTTAATCCTTCAGTTTGAAGAGTTTACTTCTATTAATGAAGTAGAACAACTCAGGAATTGCTATTTATACATAGACCGGGCAGATGGAGTAAAGTTAGAAGAATGGGAATACTATTCACAAGATTTAATTGGCTGTGATGTTGTATTTAAAGATGAGATTATAGGTAAAGTAACTGATTTACTGAATACTGGAGCAAATGACAATTTAGCAATATTAACAATTTCAGGAAAAGAAGTCGTTTATCCCTTTCTTCGTCATTATTTGGTCCAGGTAGATATTATAAAGAAGGTTATTGAAATTAATCAGTATGAAGGCTTTTTTGATTAAAAAAACAGAAAGGATATTATTTGATTAATTTTTATATCCTGTCTTTATTTCCAGAGTTCTTTGAACATTTTGTCCAGTTTAGTATTATTGGGCGAGCAAAAGAGAAACAGGCTTTTCAGGTTGTGAATACCAATATTCGGGATTATGCTGTTAATAAACATGGCCAGGTTGATGATCTTCCTTATGGTGGTGGACCAGGTATGGTAATGCGGCCAGAACCTGTTTTTGATGCTTTTTTTGCTAATAAACTAGAGCAACTGGAAAATAAACGGGTTATTTTTTTTTCACCTAAAGGGAAAAAAATAGACCACAACTATATAATAGACTTGACAAAAATTGAGAATATTGTATTAATTTGTGGGCATTATGAAGGGATTGACCAACGTGTCATTGATGAACTGGTTGATGAAGAGGTTAGTCTGGGAGATTTTGTATTAACTGGTGGTGAAATTCCTGCCATGGCTTTAATGGATGCTGTTATTCGCCAATTGGAAGGAGTTATTACTCAGGATTCTTTGGAAGAGGAGTCCTTTTCTCATAACCTCCTGGAGTACCGTCATTATACTCGGCCAGCTGAATATCGGGGATTAAAGGTCCCGGAAATCCTTTTATCGGGACATCATAAAAATATTGAAGAGTTTCGGTTGGAAGATGCAGTCTCTGAAACTTTAAAGAAACGGCCCGATTTAATTGAGAATAATAAATTTAATGAAAATATAGCTAAGATTATCAGGAAAATTACTAAAGGAGAAAAACATGAATCTGATAGATCAATTAGAAAAAGCACACATTGATGAAATTGCCAGTTCTATGGTAAAAGACCAGGAAGCAGAAGGGGCTGCTGAAAAAATTGCAGCACTACAGGACTCCATCAGGGGAAGAAGAAAAAAATTTAATATTGGTGATTATGTTAAAGTATTTGTAAAAATTGTTGAAGGAAAAAGAGAAAGAATTCAGGTATTTGAAGGATATGTTATTTCATTTAAAGGGCATGGAATTACCAGAACTTTTACTGTAAGAAAAATTTCTTTTGGTGTAGGTGTTGAAAGAACTTTTCCTTTTTATTCACCAAAGATTGACCGTATTGAGTTAATTCGTAAGGGACGTATTCGCCGTGCAAAATTATATTATCTAAGAAAGAGACGCGGTAAAAAAGCGGCTATTAAAGAAAGAATTAATTTTAAAAAATAATTTTAAAAATTGTCCTAGCTTAATTGATAAATATAAACCACGAAGAACACAAATATTCAACAGAATAAAGGTAATACCTTTGATGTTTGTAATCTTTGTGGTTTTTTTTTACTTAAAAAACTTCTTTTTTTGTCTTTTCACTATTATGCCTTTTTTAATGACCATAGCTGGACGTGATTTAATTACAACAATTTTTCTGAAAAATATTATAGATTCCCGCCTTCACGGGTATTTATAATAATTGTGAGAGAAAATTTACAATGAACTGAAAACTGAACGGACACTACCATATTAGTAGGGTTTTTAAAAAAAATGACAAAAGTAATTTTTTTTATTATAATTAATGGTAATTATCAATTTTAACAACAGGAATGTTTTTTAATGAGCAAAAATGAGAATCTACTGGTAAAAATAAATGAATATTTCTTAGAACATCATATTCCAGCTATTTATCCAGAAAATACTGAATTAAAAAACTTATTTCAAGTATCATTAGCTAATATCTGGAAATCTATTACCCATCAAAAAAAGCGGGATTTACATGCTACTGAAGTATCTCACTTTTTTGTTCAATTTTTTGGTTCTGATAATATTAATAAATTTTTGGCTGAATCAGCTATCAACTTAAATAAAAAATACCCTCAAGAAAGTGATTATGTAGAACTTTATAATTGGTGTTTAAATCAATATGCTTTATTTGAGAAAGAATATCTCAATACAGAACATATTAATGTAGATTTATTAGAGTCTATTTATGATCAGTTAATGAAATTGATCCAGGAAAATCAGGAAAATATTATTAGTTATATGGGGACATTCAGAAAAAAATTTAGTTCTCATACCATACATGAAATAAACTCCACTATCATCGCCTTAATGTTTGCTTATGCAAAAGAATATTCAGAAGAGAGAACGAAAACACTTTGTATGGCAAGTTTATTACATGATCTGGGAATGCTGAAAGTACCTGATGATATTTTGAATAAAGAAGGAAAATTAACAGACGAAGAATTTAATTTAATTAAAAGCCATACCATTAGTATTTATAAAGAATTAAAGCTTACAAAATTATTTACTGAAGAGGTACTCACGGCAGTTGTACAGCATCATGAACATTATGATGGAAGTGGGTACCCGCAAAAATTAGCAGGAGAAAAAATCAGTGATTTTGCAAAAATCATAGCTATTGCTGATGCTTTTGAGGCACAAATATCAGCGCGCTCTTACCGCCGTACTAAAAACCGTTACCTGGCTATGAGAGAGCTGATGACTGATGTAAAAAAGAGCTTTGATCCCAAATTCTTCCAAACATTTCTTAATACCATATCTCTCTATCCACCTGGTTCTTTAGTTCAATTAAATGATGATTCAATTGGATTAGTGACCGGCATCAATAAAGAAGTACCCATGCGTCCTTTAATAAAAATACTAATTACCAGTGATGGGATAAAGGTGAATGGAAAAATTATAGTAGATTTAGCCAGGCAAAATCATTTATATATTGTTTATGTATTAAACAAAAGTGAATATCAGAAAAAAAATTAATAAATGGTGATGAATCAGAAGAATTTAGGTAAACAAGGTGAGAAAATTGCCGAAAAATATTTAAGAGACCATAAAGTAAAAATTATTGATAAAAATTATCATACTCCTTATGGAGAAATTGACATTATCGGGACAGATCAAAATACAGTAGTTTTTTTTGAAGTAAAATATCGGACAAATCGCCAA
>JAKSBL010000144.1 GCA_022361115.1 Spirochaetota bacterium
AGGGCATTGAGAGCTGCATCATTGATATTCTGAATCACTAAATTGGTATCTGTTCGAAAAGCAGCATCAGCCATGTTTGATAAAAATCCTTCATCTAACTGGTTCACTGCAGAAACAATTTCAAAACCACCTGAAACATTTCCATCTGCGTCAGCTAAATAACCACTACTGACTCGAACTGGTAACATGGTACCAGTCTTGGTTCTGGCAACTGTTGTTCCTACAACTGTTTTTTTATCTTTCATAGCATTTTTGATCGTACATTGAGAGGTTCCGCATGATGGGGTTTGACAAAGATCTGCGCAAGTCATTTTCCCTACTACTTCCTCACGTGTATAACCCAGGGCTTTCAAAGCCGCTTCATTGATATTCTGAATCACAAGATTTGTATCTGTTTTAAAAGCAGCATCAGACATGTTTTTTAAAAAGCCTTCGTCAACTTGCCGTACATCAGAAATATATTCAAAACCACCAATTGGATTGCCCTTTTTATCCATTATGACATTACATTGTGCACGGATAGGGAGAGAGATGCCAGCTTTTGTTTTTGCTACAGTAGTACCAGTTAAAGATTTTTTAGAGGAAAAACAATTTTTTAAAGTACAATTATTTGTACCACACAAAGGGGTTTTGCAGAGATCTGCGCAGGTCATTTTTCCTACAACTTCTTCTGACTGATAGCCTAGAGCTTGTAATGCGCTATCATTAATGTAGTGGATTACTAAGTTTTTATCAGTGATAAAAAGAGGATCAGTCATTCCATGAATAAATTCTTTACTGGATTTAATTACCTTTTTTATATTTTTCTGAAATAATGCCATTTCTTCCTCCTATAATGTTCTTGATTAAATTTCTATTTATGCTTGATTCTTTTTCCGCTGAGTAATTGGTAACAAATAGTGCCGTTTGCAGCAGGAAAAGAAGTATTTTTCAGAATGTCTAAACTGGGATCTAATTGTATTGCCATGTTCATTAAACAGGCAGCACTTTTCCCATGTCGAAGCATCACACTAATCGGATCTGTAACCATGTTTTTTAAAGTTTCTTCAGGATGATGAATGAAATCGCCATAATTACCAACACAAGCGCAACAATAGGCTAGATTTCCCTGAGGGTGAATATAAAGATTATTTGCCAGAAAAGATCCATTATGAGTTGAACAAATAAAACCCTTCACTTCATCACAGCCATTGTTTTTTTCTAAGTCTAGTGCTTCTGTCTCAAGATGAACGGATTCAGAAAACAAATCATTAACCTGATCATGTAGATGTCCCTTAAAATGACATTTTGGATTTATTTGTTGCAGAGCTCTTCCGGCTAAAAAAATTTTTTTTCTGGCAAGACTATAAATGTAGGGTGCATGATGGAGGTGCTTCAATGCGCTTTGCCAGATTCGTTTGATCATTTGTTTATGATTAGAATAATGGGGAGGAGCATGAAATGGATCGATAGATAAAGAAATTCTGATCCGGTTACTGGTTCGTAAATGAGCTGGAACCTGCCAGTGTTGGATCACCCGATCAGCCTGTTCCTGACTTTCTGCAAATCGGCCATTGGTAAGAATCCAGATATCATACTCAGGGAGTTTTTGATGAATCCTTTGAATAAGTTCTTGTTGACAGATTAGCCTTTCAGCTTCAGTTAAGATTTTTCCTTCTATTTGATGCGGCCAGCAGTAAAATTCACCACCGCTTAAGCGGATTGAGGGACGGTTAAAGTTAAGTTTTTCTTCTGTATCTATTTTTTTCCAGCTAGCTGACTCATCTTTGTTCAGCATTTGTTGATTGTAATCGGCTAATATTTCATTACTAAAAGGGAGGGGGGGCTGGGGAAGTTTATCTAATGCAGCTTTTATCGGCGAGTGAGTAAATTCATAATTTCCAGCCCCATTAATATGGATTATAAAATTTTTTATGCGATAAAGAGCTATATTTGAAATGATTTTTTGAGCATTTAATGGAGATAAGGTTTCCTTGCGATGAGGGCCTGAACAGGTAATACAATGACTGCATTGGTCATTGCCATAAAAGGAGAGATAAAGTTCTACATTATGAATGGCAGGTAATAATTGAGTAAGGTGTTTTGGTAAGGTTTTGATGTAACCTTTTTTTCTTGATTTTTCAATGACTTGGGAAATGAGTTTTTGGTTGTCTTCTGATTTAAATTTTCTCTCTGTCACTTTTTCTCCCTTAACTTAGTATCTTATAAACTTTAATCTGTTTCTATTGATGTTTCAGTAGCCATTTTTCCGAGTTTTTCAAGTTCTTCTTCAAACATAATTCGCTCTACATCCAATAGTATTTTTACCTGATCTTCTGATTTACCAATTCCCTGGATGTAATCGTTACGGAGATTTCCATAGTTTTTAAACTTTGGAGGAGGAGCAATGTTTTCCTGGAGGATTTCAACTACTTCTTCAACCGTGTCAACAATAAAACCAATAGTATTGCTTTTGACATTAACTACTACAATACAGGTTCGATCATCATAATCTCGTTCCTTTAAATGAAATCGAAGTCTTACATCCATAACCGGGATGATGCGGCCTCTTAAATTAATAACCCCTTTAACATAATCAGGGGTATCAGGTACCTCAATGATTTTTTGTAATTCAATAATTTCAATGACATCACCAATCCCAATGCCATAGGATTCTTTACCTGTTTTGAAAGTCAGGTATTTATTGGCTTGAGTATCTTCTTCCTCATCATCTACCATAAAAAGATCATCTAAATCATTTTTTTGATTTAAAGTTGCTAATGACATTTTTGTCCTCCTTTATTAGTTAATTCAATACTTGTTCTAATATAGTACCAGTATCTAAAATCATACTTACATCTCCATTACCCATTACAGTACAACCAGATACGCCTTTAGCTCTACCCAGATACTGAGAGAGTGATTTAACGACAATTTGAAAATTTCCTACTACTTCGTCTACCATAAAACAAGCTTTGCGGTGATTGTTTTGAACCACTACCATAATTCCTTCAGATAAATCAAAAGTAATGTTTTGCAGCTGGAACAGTGAGCTTAAGCGGATTACAGGCAATACTTCTTCACGTAAACGTATAACCTCATGGCCATCTTTTTCCATGACCATCTGATTCATATTGGCTTTAAAAAATTCCAATACATCTACAATTGGCAGTGAATAGAAATTTTCCTTAATTCGGACTGTGATACCATCCATAATTGCTAAGGTGAGAGGTATCTTTAGGATAATACAGGTACCCTGATCCGTTTCGCTGATAATTTCAATTTTACCGCCGATTTTTTCAATGTTTCTTTTTACTACATCCATACCCACTCCGCGGCCGGAAACATCAGTAACTTTTTCAGCTGTGGAAAATCCAGGTTCAAAAATATACTGCCAAACCTGGCGGTCAGAAAGATCATCTGGATTACCAGCAAAGAGGTTATTTTTTAGAGCTTTTTCCAGGATTTTAGCCCGATTCAATCCTTTACCGTCATCTTCAATAGAAATCCAAATTTCATTGCCTTCATAACGGGCACTAAGGCTGATGCTGCCTGCTTTTTTCTTGTTTTTATCCAGTCGTTCCTGCTGATTTTCGATACCATGGTCAATAGAATTACGAATAATATGAACTAATGGGTCGGAAATCAGTTCAATAACATTGCGGTCCATTTCTGTTTCTTCACCAGAAATAGAGAATTGAATTTCTTTTTGTGATTTATGAGAAAGGTCTCTCACCAGTCTTTTCATTTTGGTGAAAAGGCCTTCCACAGGGATCATTCTAATCGAAGTAGCAGTTTCCTGTAATTCTCTGGTGATCTTGCTTAGATTATTAGCTGCTTTATGAAAGTTATCTAGTTTTAGTCCTTGTAAGTCAGGATTGCTGTAAACCATAACTTCAGCAGTAATAAGTTCTCCTACCAGATCAAATAATTTATCTAATTTGCTAGTGTTAACTCGTATGTCTTTTCTATGTACTTCATAGACATTTAAGCCTTTCTGTTGGGCATTTTGTTTTTGTATTTCATAAGCTTTATCTACTGCTTTTTTGCTGACTTTACCGTTTTCAACTAAAATTTCCCCAACAGTTTTTTGTTGTGAAGAGAGGGCTTCATCTAATGTTTCAGAAGTGATTTCACCCATTTCAACAAGAATTTCTCCAATTTTTTTTAGTTCATTATTTTTCTTTTCTAAATGAGCATGTTTTGCTGTTTGGCTTTGTGTATCACTGGATAATTTTTGTAAAGTTTTTTTCATTATTTCTGTAGCTTTGGTGATTTCTGTAAAAAAATCTGTAGTTACTTGACTTTCGTTTAATTGACTTGTATCCAGTTTTTGTTCCAATTCTTTACAAATTTCCTGAATTTCTGGAATTCCTGAATTATGAAAGGTCTGAATAATAGATTGAATTTTGGATAAAATGGTCTGTACTAGGTCAAAATTATCTGGTTGTTCTTTTAGAACGGCAAAATCGCTTTCAATTTGAACCAATAGTGAAGCTGTAGTGTTTTCCAGTTCACCAAAAGGTATTGTTTCCTCTTCAGTTGCTTTGTTTGCAACCAAATCATTTTTTAGACGATTGATATTTTCATTAATTTGTTTTGTTAAAAGCTCAGCTTCATCCTGATAGCATTGGTCATTGCCTTTTTCTGCAATAAAAGCAATCACTTTTTTCATAAAATCACAAGTCGCATAGAGTAAATCTATGATTTCATTATCAGGATGAATGTCATTTTTACGAAAAATATCTAATAAGGTTTCTGCTGTGTGAGTGAATTCTTTGATATTTTCAAAATTTAAAAAACCAGCAGTTCCTTTAATGGAGTGGAACATACGAAAGATAGTATTAATGTCTTCTTGCTCATAATGATCTTCCAGTTTCATCAATCGACTTTCAGAATCTTGCAATAAATCAATACTTTCAGAAACAAATGAATCCACAATTTCCTTCATATCATTATCCAGGAAAGTTTCATTGTTATCCATAAACGCCTCCTGTTATTTACCATTTACTTGCTGTTCATTAAAATTGAGCGGATTAAGCGGTATAAGTAATAAAGCAAAGAGCATGCCATGTCCAAATGGGGGATTATACAGGAAAATTTAGATGAAAATATGAGATAAATAAAAAATTTAGAAATATATTGGTAATTACTTTTGGAATCAAAATATTTTAAGGGAGATTAAATAAAAATTCAAATATGAAATGATTAATAGTATAGGAATGTGTGCGCACATTTACAAAGTGTGCGCACACATTCCGTATTTTGCTGGTATTAACCGCACAGTTATTTTACTGCTGATCTTGTTCCGTGTTCATGGATTGGATTTTTTTTCTGAATTGAATACGAGCATATTTTTGCAGATTATCAATTTGATCTGCCTCATCAATAATTTCTACTGCTAGGATTTCCTCTATAATATCTTCTAAAGTCACAATTCCTGTAAAAGTTCCATAAGGATTATATACTAGTGCCATATGGATTTTCTTTTTTAAGAGTTGATCAAATAACTGGTCTAAGAGTATGTTGTCTTCTACTACAAGATGCTTGTCCCTGGTAATAACCTGACTAATGGTAAGCTTTTCCTCTAGTTTTAATCCAAGTAATTTTTTAACTAAAAGTATACCAATAAAGGAATCACTATTTTTTTCATAAACAGGAATACGGGTAAAGCCTTTGCTTTTAATTTCGCATAATAATTTATCAGTTATGAACTGATTGCTTTCCAGGCTATAGACAACAGTACTGGGAGTTAATATATCCAGTGCTTTTTTTTCAGAAAACGAGAGGGCCCCTAGTATAATTCGTTCTTCATCTCTATCTAAGTTGGATTGAGGGGAATCCTCGTGCTCTTTAATTAGTTCCCTAATTTCTTTTTTATTCCAAATGGTGGGTAATTCTTCACCTAATACTTTATCCAGTATCCAGGAAAGGGGAAAAGTAATAGGAAAAAGGAGAAAAATAAAAATCTGTACTAACCAGGTGGTTCTGGAACCCAATTCCAGTGCATAGCGGGAAAAAGTTGCCTGAGGAATAATTTCTCCAAATATTACAATTAAACCTGTAGCTAAAATTCCAGCCAGAAAGCCAGATGTTATATCACCTAAAAAAATAGCCATGGTTGAGTTAACTGCCACATTTCCTAATAAGAGAGTGCAGAGCAATAGGTTGCCTTTTTTTCTGATTTGATAAATTCGTTTTGCCTTATGATCTCCTAATTTCATTTTTCTTTTTATGTCAAAAAGATCAATACTAAACAAGCCTAGAGTCAACCCGGAAAACAAACCAGATAGAAGAACCAAAAGGGCAACTATTAAATAGGATAAAATCATTTTATATTCCTTACAAAATACCTGTTTTTAAAAGATACTCAAAAAATGATAAAGAATGATAGAATGTTGTATTTTTTGGTTAATAACATAAAGGTCAATACATAAACATATGCCAGTTCAGAGCATTCTTTTGTTTTCAGTAATCATCATTTTACATCATATTATCAATTAACACAATTTAAAGTAGTGATTACTATAAAAAAACAGGTTAAGAGAAAAAACTCAAAACCTGTTTTGATCATAAAGAAGGGATATATGAAAAAGTCATTGCTGTTTTTGTGCCTTTTGCATTAACCGCTAAGATGAGCAATGCAATTAAAGGGAAAATAAATTGCATTGTTTGTTTGGCGATGCAATAATTTGCATAAAAAAGTAACATAAAGTCACCGAATTGTCAACCTGAAAGCTGCCATATTATTATAATTATTTGGTAAAGCCTGCATTAATTTAATTAAAATCAGAAAAATAAATTCTTATGTTAATCATTCATTAAATATATTCCGGTTTTAAAGAAGTGTCTCTCTCAATTAGTTTTGTTTCAACGATATAATGTCGAATTCCAATTTCTTGACCCTCGATCTGGCTGATGAGAAGTTTTGCAGCTTGTCTGCCTAATTCATTCGGATTAATATCAACTGAAGAAAGGGAGGGGGTTTGGTATAATCCACGAGATGAATTATTAAATCCAACAATAGAAATATTACTCAATCCAATGTCCTGGATCGCCTTTAAAGCCCCAAAAGCTAGTGGATCATCAATAGCTACAACGGCATCAGGTTCTTTCTTTTTTAGCAATTCCTGCATGATTAAATAACCTGATTCTTCTGATCCATCAGGGGCAATACAGATCATTTCATTATCTTCTGTTATATCCCAGTTTTTTAAAGCTTGTTTATAGCCATCCAATCGGTACTGTAAAGCTGTATAATAGAGTGGAGTAGTGATATAGGCAATTTTTCTCTTGCCTTTAGTGATTAAACGATTTACACAATCGTAAATAGCTTGGAAATTATCATTATCCACCCAAAAGGTATCGTTTAAATTAGGGGGCCTGCCGACAACTACAAAAGGGTAATTTTGGGATTTCATATAATCAATGGCAACATCATCTTTTAAAGACAAAACCAGAATAATACCTTTGGCCAGGTTACTTTTTACATAATCATTGATATAGTTTAATTCATCTTCATTATCTTGATAAAATGCATACATAATATGATAGTAATGCTGTCTGGCATATTGGCTGGCACCTTGCATGAGTCGAATAAAAAAAGGATTATTAGCAAATTCCTTGGGCTGGTCTCTTAACAACAGAGCAATGGTTCTGGTTGTCCTTTTGGCAAAATGATATAAAGGGGAGTTGTCAACATACCCCAGTTCTTTCATAGCAGTTTTAACCTTTTGTTTTGTCCGTTCACTGATTTTGGGATTGTCATGCAAAACACGTGAAACAGTTGATTGAGAGACTTTAGCTAATTCTGCGACATCTTTTATGGTGACTTTCAAGACTATTCCTTAAGGTGGCTTTTAGGGTAAGGAAATGATTTTACTTTTCTCATTGTGATTATAAACAGATTTTAAAGTCTTGTCAACGATTGAATACAAAAATTTGCACTGAATTTATTTTTCAATGCAATTTAATGCTGTTTTTAGGCTAATAAGCTTGAAAAATTTAATTTTAATGACGATTTTTATGAAATTTTGCAAAGAATCATTTTTAAATACTTTTTTTTTCTTTAAAATAATTGATAAAATGGATAGGCAGGAGCAGATGAAGCCCAAATTTTTTAGAACTTCTTTCTATTGAAAAATCAAAAATAATTTCCACAAAATTTTCTTCTTCAAATATCTTTTCTTTGGTTAGATCTTTGAAATTGTTTATGATATCTAATGATTGCAGTGATATTTTGTCTTGCAGGAAATACTCTAAAATATCGATAAATGAGTGATTTAATACTGATAAAAACTCTTTAAATTTATTAAGTTTGGTATGATCCATTTTTCGGGATGGTTGGTGCATCAATATTTCTACTATTTTTAAAATTCCCTGTTTTTCGGCTGAGTAAAAAAATTTCCATTGCTGGTGTACTTTCATAATACCTTGATAGTAAAATAAAGGAGTTTGAGTGGGTTGGTTTTTTGATAATATTTGCTGAGAATTGGATATGGTTATTCTTAAATCACTGAAAAAAATGTGTTTTTGCAAAAAATAGAGCAAATTTTCTTGAGCTTTAAACAAACCAGCCTGACTAACCAGATAGATAAATTTTTTAACCTTTTTTTGATGCTCATTGTCGCTGGAACTATCCAGCCCTAATAATGTCTGGATTTCATTGTCCGTTATGGGTTTTTGATTCATTTGCTGCTCACTTTTTGTATTTAATTTGATTAATTATATAGATAAATAAGAATGCTGTCAATTAATTATCAATTATTGAAAAAAAATTGTATCTCATTTATTGAAATTGTTTTAACTGATCTTTTTTGGATACTATTTGACAAAATAATGATTATGAACTAGATTAATATATAGAAAGATAATCTATTATATGCTTTTATTTTCTATATTTAAGAACAATTTCAATCTAATCATTTTACTTGATGAAATTTTGATTTATATATTTTTTTCTGATAGTTGATTGTATATCCTATCTCTAGATATTTTTTAAAAAGGTAATGATGAGCGAACAAGAGAACAATAAAAATTGGAACAAAATGAAATTTAAAGTGAGTATTAAATACAAAGTTTTGTTTTCCGTTATCTTTACTTTAATTTGTTTTAATTTTGCAGTAACTTTGATCAATATTCTCATTTATACCAATAAAGAGATGAAAAAACTAAATGAAAAAATTACTGCTAATAATTTGATTATCAAGAGTACCATTACTGAAACTCTTTGGAATTATAATGAAACCCAGACTCGGAACAATTTAGATACTTTTTTTGAAGATCAAAGTATTATGAGTATTAAGCTCATTGATTATTCTGGTGTTTTAAACATTGATCTTAAAAAACAAAACATGGATGACAGTAAATTGATCTATACTGATATCAACCTGGAGAAAAATAATCAGGAATTAGGTAAGATTTTAGTGACTTATACCAGATCAGGATTAAATACACAAATTTATAAAACGGTCATTCAAATGGCAGCCTTAACCATTGGCTTGATTGTTATCAATTCTTTTGTCATAGTGATTATTTTAACCATTATTTTAAAGCCAATTAATAAAATATTACAAGGAATTTCTCAGGTAAAAAAAGGAAACCTGGATTTTCAGATTAACATTTCAAATAATGATGAACTTGGTGTTTTATCAGAGTCATTTGATGAAATGAGTATGAATTTAAGAAAAATTACAGCTTCAAGAGATGAACTCAATGAAGAAATTGAAATCAGGAAAAAAACAGAAAAAGAATTAATGGAGGCAATTGCTAAGGTTCGTACCCTAAGTGGTTTTTTGCCAATATGTACACATTGTAAAAAGATTCGTGATGATAAAGGGTATTGGGAGCAAATTGAGTCTTATATAAAGGATCATTCGGAAGTGGAATTTAGTCATAGCCTTTGCCCGGATTGTACCAAAAAACTCTATCCTGATCTTTATCAAAAACTTTATCAGGATAATAGCAGGCTTCCTCAGGATGAGTAAAAATATTTTTTTTAAGTTAACGATCCTTCTAAATAATACTCATTTATTCTTTTTTAAAATTGACTAGTCCTCAAACATAGCCTATAATTTAATTTAGATGGTTTATCAGATCAAGATGAAGTTTTGGGGAAAAAAATGGGTAAACGTTTCTCAGTTCAACAGACTGCTAAAACTCGTAATAAAAATACTAATCCCAAAGTAAAAAATAATCAAAAAAAATATTCTTCACGACTGGATCATTCTTCTAAAAACTGGAACAAAACAAAATTGTTGCTGAGTGAATCAGAAGAAAAATTAAAGCTTGCTTTGCAAAGTGCTTATGAAGGTATTTGGGAATGGAATGCAGAAACCAATTTAGTGCACTTTGACCAGTTAGGTAAAATTATGCTGGGTTATGAAACGGATGATACAGATTATGATTTGGACTATTGGATTAAACAAATTCATCCAGGGGAAAGGAAAAAAGTTTTAAAAGAGTTTGAAGGTTATTTAAGAGGAGAAAAAAATCAGTATTTGATTGAGTTCAGAATGATGACAAAAGAGGGAAAATATATTTGGCTGGCTTCCAGTGGAAAAATTATCCGTTATCAAACCGACGGGAGTCCTCTATTAGTCGTCGGGATACATCGAAATATTACGGATCAAAAAGAGATGGAAGAACAAATTTCACAAATCAATCAATTGCTGGAAATAAAAGTGAAAGAAAGAACAAAAGAATTGGAATTGGTAAATCAGGAATTGGAATCCTTTGCTTATTCTGTTTCTCATGATTTAAGGGCTCCTTTGAGAGCTATTCAAGGCTATACTAATATTATAAAGGCTGATTTTAAAGAGTCTTTACCTGATCAGGTAAATGAGTATTTAACATATATCCAAAATAATGTAACGAATACTCAAAAACTCATTGGAGATTTACTGGCTTTTTCCAGAATTAGCCGTAAAGAACTGATCAAAATGAATATCAATATGCATAAACTTTTTATGGAAGCCTGTAAAGAAGTTGCGGGTCGGTATCAGGATAGACAAATTGATCTAATTTTTGATGAACTACCCGAAGTATTAGGAGATAGGGCTATGTTAAAACAGGTAGTGCTTAATCTAATAGACAATGCCTTTAAATTTTCTGCAAAACAAGAGTTGATAACACTCCGAATTGGATCTATTATTGAAGATCGCGTAATAAATTATTTTGTGCAGGATAATGGTGTTGGATTTGATATGAAGTATAATGATAAGCTATTTGTGGTCTTTCAACGTTTGCATAGCCAAAAAGAATTTGAAGGGACCGGCATTGGATTGGCAATTGTCGAGCGGATAATTCATAAACATAGTGGCCGTGTCTGGGCGGAGAGTATTGCCGGCAAAGGATCTACTTTTTATTTTTCTTTACCAATATAAAAGTAGAAGATAAACAAAAAAAATTAGGTGATTTTATGAGTGAAAATGAACAAATTTCAATACTTTTATTGGTAAAAAAGAATTCTTTAGAAAAGGAAATTTTAAATCAACTAAAAACCTTAATCATACCTTATCAATATCGAATCATATCAAGGTTAACTGATGTTGAGATTGCATTGATTCAAGAAAAATGGGACGTCATCTTGGCTGATGATAATTTAACAGAATTTAATGCTTTTGATAGTCTGGACTTTTTAACAAAAATTAATAAAGATATTCCTTTAATTATTATATCCGATCGAAATGATGAAGAATATGCGGTTGAAGCAATGAAAAGAGGAGCAAGTGATTATTTTAATCAAAACAATATAGTAAAATTAGCTCCTGCCATTATCAGAGAGTTGAAAGAAGCAGATAAACGCCGAAAAGATAGGCAGTATCATGAAGTTCTCTCCAATCAAATGGATTTTTATCAGAGATTGTTTAATGCTTTACCAGTTCCCATGTTCTATAAAAATATTAATGGAATATATTTAGGCTGTAATGATTATTTTGCAGAAAAAATTTTAGGATTATCTAAAAATCAAATCATTGGTAAATCTTTATTTGACTTTCCCACTGAGATTCCTAGAGAAAAAGCAGAAATATATCGAGAGAAAGATCTCTATCTTTTTAATAATCCGGGAGTGCAGATTTATCAGGCTCCAGTTAAATGTAGTGATCAAAAAGTTCGGAATTTTGTTTTTTATAAATCCACCTATCAAGATAATCATGCGCAAACGAGTGGTTTACTAGGAGCAATGTTTGATGTTACTGATTTGAATCTGTGGACCAGAGAAAAGCATGAGTTGACAGAAAAACAAAATCAAACTGATAAACTGAAGGCTTTAGGCCGTTTTTCTACAGGCATTGCTAATCAAATTAATGGGATTGTCACATTGGTCCATAATTGTACGCAATCCATTGAGAATCAATTAAGTCAAACTTCTGATATAAATCATAAATTTAAAAAAGAATTTTCTATTATCCACCATGAAATAAACAGATGTAATGAATTGACAAATCAATTGATGATTTTGGCTAGAACTGGAGTTATCAAAAAGAAGTATTGCTTGATTACAGATATTATTGATAGCGTTTTAAAAAAACAAGAGAAAATGCTGCAAGCGGAAAATATCTCTGTTGTTAGAGAATATGAAAGTCAGAGCAAAGTCTACTGTAATTCCAGTCATTTTCACATTGTTTTTGAAAATGTCTTGTTAAATGCCCGCCTGGCTATTCAGGCAAAAAGGACTGGTGAAATTATTATTACGGTAACTGAAAACAAAAATTTTCTGACTATTGCAGTAAAAGATAATGGTACCAGTTTCCCTGATCAAAACCTGCAGCAGTTATTTTCTCCATTTTACTTTTTTAGTCAGCTACAGGAATCTAAGTCCCGGACCTGGGAAACTCATTTTGGTTTGGTCGTAGCTCAAAAAATTATTATGGATCACAAAGGAAAAGTAGAAATTAGAAATCTGAAAAAAGGGGGGTCAATCTTTAAAATTGTCCTTCCTACATCTGTTGATATAAAAGAGTATAGCCGTGAAATCAATCGGGAACAATTCAGCGACGAGGATCTTGGATACCCAACTTTAGTGGTGGGTAAGGATCAAGATGCGAATAAAAATTTGAAAAAGTATTTATTGTTTTTTGGATTCTCAGAGATTTATATTGCTGATACTGAACTGAAGCTGGATTTTTTTCTCAATCACTTCCAGTTTAAACGAATCATCATTGATCAAGATGATTTTTTAGATGAAAAATGGGAAAAATTATTAAATAAGCAGCAGAAAAAAGCTTTGGTTTTTTATTTGTCTGAAGATTTGTCAAAAGAGAAAAAAACTTATAAAGAGAATCACTTTTACATAAAAAAACCTCTGGATTGCATAGAGTTATTATCCATGATCCAGAGGTAATTCGCTAATTAACACGTATGATTAACCTTTGTTCACATAATGGGTGGCAAAGGCATCCAGTGATTTAATTGCCTGACGAATATCAGAATAAACCGGTATTCCGTTTTCTTCCAAAATTGTCATAAATTCCTGGTAATATCGCCCAGCATTGACAGATACAACGATCGGTTTATCAGATTTTTTATTGAGTTCAACTAATAGATTAGCTAAACTATCTAAATCATGACAGGTTTCTGGAATGGTTTTTAAAGTTACTGTGTGAGGAACAATAGCGACAAAAACACAATCTACATTTTCATCCTCAAGTACTGCCTCTGTAAAACCAGCATACATTCTGTCATCTGCCATTGGAGTAATATCCAAAAAAGAGGTATGAAAATCAACTAATCCATATTTATCTATCTCTTTAATTTTTCCTATAGTGGATTCAGACAGAACAGCTTGCTTCAGGTTATTCATGGCATCAGCACCAACAGTTGCTTCAAAACCCGCATTAACCACTCCGGCAACCCGCAGGCCTTTTGGTTTCTTTTTGGCCATTTTAGAAAAAACTTTTAAATAATCATAGTGATCTTCAATGTCCTCAGCTAAAATAACACCAGATTGTTGACAGGCAGCTTTAAAGACTTCATAATCTCCGGTCATAGAAGCAGTGTGGGATGCTGCTGCTTTTGCTCCAGCTTCAGTTCGTCCTGATTTATAGGCAATTATAGGTTTATTGATTTTTCCAGCCAATTGAAAGAACTGCCGTCCTTCACCTGGATCAAACCCTTCAATATAAAGTGAAATAACATCAACATGAGGAACCTCATTAAAATATGCCATTAAGTCAGAAATTTTAACATCATATTTGTTGCCGAAACTTACTATCGATTTAAAAATTTTAGCATATTTCAGCTTATCAATTTCGGTTACAGCTAAAGCACCACTCTGGGTAAGCAGAACAGTATTAGAAAGCTGATTGTAACCTATTTCAAGTCTTTTTTGTTCAATAAAGAGGGTATTTAATCCAAGGTGATCTTCACCAGGAGCATAAAATACTCCCATACAATTAGGCCCAATAACCCTTACACCCTCAGGAACATGTTTGTCCAACTGCTGGGCAAATTCAGTATATTTAATTTCAGCAGGAATACCTGAAATCAAGATAACGCTTTTTACACTCGTGCTTTTTAACTCATCAAAAAAACTTAAGGTAAATTTGGCAGGAGCCGTGTAAACGACCAGATCAACGTTTTCTTTAATATCCTGGACACTTTCATAAAAAGTGTAATTTTTGTCTCCTAATGTTAGGTTTCCCCCTTTATTATTCACCAGATAAAGATCATCCCGATCTAAATCGTGAAGAAGCTGGGCAACATCTCTGCCTAAACTGTATTTTGAAGTATCTCCGGAAACTCCAATAACAGCAATTCCTTTTGGATTAAAAAATGCATCAATGTTTTTAGTATTGACATCTGGTAATTGATTAGTGGAGTCTTCTGTTTTAATGAATTCTGCAAAACCATCTAATACTAAAAAGCGATGATCCTTTGTAAATACCATGGGATTGATATCCATGGAAGTAAAGAGGTAGCTCGGCTTTTCTTTAGCAATAAAGGAATAATGCGTAGCCAGTTCACTCACTTTGGCAATGGCTTCTGCCATCATATCCATGTATTCGGGATGGCCGACTTGCTTAAATTTATGTCGAATCTTTAGCTGATTAGCCAGTTTTGTGCCCATTTCTAATGAGATAGGAGGGATTAAAAGGTTGGCTGGATCATAATATTTAGCAAAAAACTCTGCATCATCTCCGCCTTTGGTAACTGTTAGTACCGGACCAAATCCAGTATCTTCTTTAAAGCCAAATAGAACTTCATATCCCAATGCTTCTCTGAACTGAATACATTCAACAATTAAGAATCCGTCTAGTTTTGGTTTTTCATTTTCAGGAAAGTGAGATAAAACTTCCTCCTGCATACGGGATAAAACAAACTGGATAAAAAGGGGGTCATTATTAGCTACTTTTTTTACCCCCCCTAGTTTTTGCTTATGAGATATTTCAGAGGAGACAATTTTAATGATAATTTCATTCCCATATTCTGAAAGCAGTTCTTCTGTTACTTCTCCAATGGACCGAACATACGAAAATTTAGGAACCTCTAAGCCGATGCTGTTGAGTATTTCATAAACTTCAAATTCATACAGAGTATTTCGATTTTCAGAATATGCTCTATCCATGATTGAATCAATTTCTGCTATGTTTTCTTTTGATAGTGCCATAAGTGGCTCCTTTCTATTTCTGGCTATGAATCAGTCCCAACTCCAATGCTCTATGGTTGATAGCAATAACTTTTTCTCCCTTGTTTTTAAATAAATCACTTATTGCAGATTGCAGGGTTTCTCTTTTAATCGGAAGAATATCTGAAGCCGCACCTATGAGAGCCATGTTGCTGGCTTTTGGAGAACCTGCTTCTTTGGCAATTGTGTTTGCATCAATCATCCTGGTATTTGGCAGTAAGTTTATTTTAGATTTTATCGTTTCCATATCCGGGTATTCAGGAATATTAAGTACAGGGTTTAGTGAAGTAACGAGAATACCATCCTCTTTTAAGAAATTTAAGTAACGGAGGCTTTCTAAGGGTTCCATACTGAGAATCATATCAGCTTTTCCGCTTCTTACCAAATCACTGGAAATTTCCTGTTCAGAGATTCTTAAGTGTGAAATAACCGCTCCGCCACGCTGGGCCATACCATGTACCTCAGCTTGTTTCACTTTCAAACCATCTTTCATGGCACCTAATGAGATAATAGCAGCTACTGAAAGGACTCCCTGACCGCCTACACCTGCTAGTATGATATCATATTTCATTTACTGCCTCCTTTGGTATTTTTTCTTCTCAGAGTTTGAATACATTCTCTTAATGGGATGATTACGGAAACACCTTTATAGGCAATTTCTTTTTTAAATATTTCTACATTTTTTTCATGATTCTTTTTTAAAGGTTCAATCACATGAACATGCTCTGGATCAATACCTGTGCCTAAAACAACCTCATGGATTCGAGATGAAGAGAAAACAGTGTCCTGTCCTCCGGTCATTGCGGTGGTACTGTTATCCATAATAACAATGATCATGTTTGTGTTAGTAGATAGGGCGTCAACTAATCCGGTAATTCCAGAATGCATAAAAGTACTATCCCCAATAGTGGCTAGTACTGGAAATAGACCGGCATCTGCAGCGCCTTTAGCCATAGTAATGGAAGCTCCCATACATAGACAACTTTCAATTGTGTTATAGGGAGGGAAATAGCCCAGGGTATAACAACCAATATCAGAAGTGACTAAACTTTCATCAAAATCTCTGACTGCTTCATTGATTGCAGTATAGGTATCAATATGAGAGCAGCCAACACAAAGTTGTGGAGGCCGGCCTGGTAATTTTAGATCACTGAGGTTTTGGCCTTTGATTTCAGGTAATCCTAATGCTTGACGGATATTATCAGGATTTAGCTCTCCATAAGGGGGAACAGCACTGTTTTCTTTTCCGTCAATTGGCAGGTTGCCTGGTAAGATTCCTCTCAGTAACCTTTCAACATATGAATACCCTTCTTCCAGAACAACTATACGGTTTACATTTTCTGCTAATTTGCGGATTTTTTCAACTGGCATTGGATAAGCACTGATATGTAAATGTGAGGGGAGTTGGTCAAAGTCGTCAAAATTTTCTTCATAATAGTTTCTGGCTATTCCTGTGGTAATGACTCCAAAGTCTTTAAAATTTTTATTAATTGTTAAAGGATTATATGGGGAGTTTTCTGTATAATTGAGAAAATCTTTTTGATCATTTAAGAGTTTTGCATATTGCTTACGGGCAATATTAGGGAGAGTGAACCAGCCATCCCGGTTAGGATCTTTATGTAAAGGATTTTCTTCCCGAACACTACCAGTGTTAACTACAGCTCTGGAGTGGGAAAGACGGGTAACTAATTTAATCATAACAGGAACTTGAAATTTCTCAGATAAGTCAAAGGCGTCTTTGGTCATTTCATACGCCTCTTGTTGGTTTCGAGGTTCTAAACAAATCGCCTTGGCAAAATCATTAAAATAACGGCTGTCTTGTTCGCTTTGAGAAGAATGCATACCTGGATCGTCTGCCACTGCTAATACAATTCCCCCCTGAATATTGAATAAAACAGAATTCAGATAAGCATCTGCTGCGACATTTAAACCAACATGTTTCATGGTGATAATGGATCTTTTCCCGGCCAGAGATACACCGACTGCAGCTTCATAAGCCGTTTTTTCGTTAGAACACCATTTTGCATAGGGTTTATTGTGTTTGTCAGCATATTCCTGAATATATTCCATTATTTCAGTTGATGGGGTGCCGGGATAACCATAGGCAATAGAAACACCAGCATCAATCGCACCCATTGCTACGGCTTCATCACCAAGTAAAACCATTTGTGCCATTTTTTTTCTCCTTTAAATAATTTGTTAATTTTTGAGGTTCTTAAAAAATAAAACCTCCCTCTGGTGTTTACTTCATTGCTCTGAACAGTAAATTCGAAGGTTGCTTTAGCAATCTTTCCATCTGCAAACACCACTGTTATATTTTAATGTCAGCTACTTTTTACTCTTTGCAAAAGCCAGAAAGAGTCCTAAAAAAACTGATAATAAGGCAGCGAAAAGGACACGGAATTTTTCTGGTAAAATAAAAGTAACTG
>JAKSBL010000425.1 GCA_022361115.1 Spirochaetota bacterium
GTTTTTGCTGCTCTTCTTCTGGTAAATCATGACGGGCTAAACCGGCTGTTCGCAATGTTAAATATCTACCCCGGAAAATATCATAAGGATCAATGGGTATGACTTTAATTTTAAACTCATCTCCCAGGGTTAAAGCTTTTTCACTTTGAATAATCATATTTACAGGGACAGCTAACTGGATGATTGCCAGAATAATAAAAGCAATGATTTTAACTTTCATGTTTCACCCCTCCCTTTTTAAAATATCTACTAAAAACAAAGTTCATAACAAAAAAACAACAACCCAAAAAGATAAATATCAATCCTCGCACAAGTAAGTTTTCAAAAAAGTTTTCTACAAAAATAAAACGCATACTGATAACTAAGGCAATAATAAAAGCATTGGCATTGACCAAAGTAATATCTCGGTTTTTACTTCCATTGATTATACCAATGATAGCCAAGATAAGCAGATATAAATTATATAGGATATGTATACCAAGCAAAATCATATTTTCTTGCTTAGTAATAGCCCAATATTGATCAAAATACTGAGATATCAATAAATAGACAGCAATAGTAATAAGGGGCAGCATACTGATCATGATTTTTTGATAAAAACCTTTTTTAATCATCCAGAACAATAAACCAATGCTCACTCCAATCAGGATAATCGTTAAAGCATAATCAATCATAGCTACAGAATGAAAATAACGAGATTCATTGCGGATATTATGCCAGCCAATTTCTCTCCAGGGCCAGGTATAGGTGAATATACAGGCTAAAATAACTATCCCTAAACTACCAATCGTTTGAAAAGGACGTTTAATAACAGTTGTACCCTCAGAAAACCATAAAAAACCGATTAAATACAATGTGGTAAAGAAACAGGCATAAATAATAATCCACAACCCTGGTAAAACTTTTTCTAGTACAATTCCTATGGCTGTTGTAAAACAAAGAATGAAAATCCAGTTCAAATAAGTACTGATATTGCTATACCGGTTCTTTTTATAACTAATCAATAACTTTGGTATAAATATTATGGCCAGTAACCAAAAAAAAGCAGCATGTCGACCTTCTGCCTGAACTGCACCAGCCCAGGTAGTAATCCCAATCAAATACATAAAAGCAATAAAATGGGCATCAAAAATATACATTAATGGAAAGCTAAGCAGCATCCAGATAAAAAGAAACCCAGCTAAATCTCCTTCAATATGATAGGTTTGGCTGATTAAAGAGATTGCAATTCCTATACTGGCCATATTAAATGTAGCAATAGTTTCTTTCCAGACAGAATTATTCTTTTTTTTCCATAATGTATAGATCCCGAGTACTTGAGTAATTAAGAGAGGAAGAATAGATATAATGACTCGAATAGGGCGGGTCAGCTCTTCCCAATTAAAAGCTAGTAAAAGGATAATTCCCAAGCCGATCAGTACTGCACCGGTGACTCCAAAAACAGTTAATAAGATTGTTGAAAACTCTTTTTTTTCTGCTTCTCCATAGTATTTCTTAATTCTTTCTGCATCCTCAAGGGAAATGACGGATTTCTGTACTAATTTAGGTAATTCCTGATAAAGCCAGGTTAAGTGTTTATTTTTCATAAGAGCTCCAGTAATGATTTACCATTTATGAATCCATATCTTTTGTGGAGATACCATAAATGATATTCTAAATGACTGGTGCTGTCAAGGAAGGGGTTTCCTAAGAAATAAACAGTATTTTTTTCAATAAAAATATATGATTTTCAGCAGTTTCAATTATAACTAAAACCCTTAAATACAGCTTCTAACCATTTCTTTAACAGGAATTCGTAAAGAAATCTTGATAATGCTAACAAAATCGATTATTATAATCACAACTCAGATATTTTATAAATAACAATGAACCTTGTAATCTATGCCTGGCACCAATGCAAAGGAATAGTAAATGCTATCCAGCTTGAATGTTAAGATATTTCAGGTAAAATCTCCTATCTTAAAACCACTAATCAAATACTTCTGGATAATTGATGAAAAAAATCAGAACATTTGTCATAAATTTCTGCCTGTTAGCAATATTGACCTAGTATTAAACCTGGGACACCCAGCAAAATACATAGCAGCTAACGGAGAATCTGTTGTTGCTCATAAATTATTCTTAAATGGTATCACTGAAGAGTATAAGTGGTGTGTTCATAAAGGGACAGTTAAAATGCTGGGCATCTCTTTCTATTCAACAGGATTATATCCCATTCTCAAAATACCCATTAGTAACTTAAGAAATCAAACTACTGAGTTAGATAACATTCATAAAAGACTTTATTTAGAAATTGTCGATAAGATTCAACGATTTACTCATTTAGAACATCAATTAAATATACTTGAAAATATTATTCTGAAATATGTTGATGTGAACAAACTCTTAGATAAACAATTTAGTAAACTACTCAATCACTTTAATAATGATATCACTACAACAACTATTGAAAATTTTTGTTTTGATCAAGGAATTCATAAGAGGACACTGGAACGATTCTTTCAAAAAAACATTGGGACTCCTCCTAAAGCCTATGCTAAAATCAAAAGATTTCAAAATATTATCCGACAATTAGAAACCAAAACTTTTCATACATTAACTGACCTGGCCTATGCTAATCATTTCTATGACCAAATGCACTTTATTAAAGATTTTAAAGCATTTACCGGATCGACTCCAACAGATTTTGTTCGGCAAAAATCATCTTTACGTGATTTAGTTTTTAACTAAAACAACCAATTATTCTTTTTTACAATTGAAAAACGCTTAAAAATAATATGTCCTATTGGTCCCAGAAACCAAAAAAAGAGATACAAAGATCACTTTCTTCAAGACTTATAGAGCTATAAACCTATTTATAAATAACTGTGTTCTATGTGTTTTTTTGTTTTGTGAACTTTTTTCTTTTCCTATTTTGAAATTACCAAAATTTAACTTTTTTTCATTCTATTTAGTAAATTATTAAAGCTGTCGCTTTTTTACTATCTGAAAATTCAATTCTCTTCTATATTACTTATAAATCATATGAATATAAAAACAAAACTTTATTTTTAGGAGAAAATTATGAACAACA
>JAKSBL010000270.1 GCA_022361115.1 Spirochaetota bacterium
ACAGCAGATAAATAAAAATCTCATGAATTCCTTTAATTTTTTTAATAAGCTGGTATAATACCAGAAGTGATTGACAATGTGTCAATATTTTCTTTATGATAGACCAGAAAGTTTTCTAAGGTATAATGAAGCAAGGGGATAGTATGAACAAAAGGATATTTGAAATAGATAAGGATTGTTTTATCGTATACACTGGATTATCATCTGCTGATTATCAATCTTTTTTGAGAATTGGTAATAAAGACCATTTGTCAGATGAGATACAAAAACATATCCGTTTTATAGTCGTTCCAGATGCTGAGAACCTGGACTTTCAAAAAGAAAAAGAAAATATTGAGCATATGGAACAGGGAAAAATTAAATATATCTGTAATCAGGAAAACCAGGATGTTTTGTTTCATGGTTTGGAAGCGGTTGGGGTAGATACAAAAAGTCTCTATCATAAAAAACTGTCCAAAAATCTCAATAATATTAGTAAAATAGAAAACAAAAAACATTTTTTTACTATTTTTTATGAAAATAAAAATATTAAACTGGTTTTTAATGAAGAGATTTTTTTTGATCTTTTTAATTATCATGAGCATAGAAATTACAAAAAAGAAGAAAAAAGACTCAATGATCTCATTGCTCATCTCATGAGGTTAAATGGAGAAAATAAAAGTAAACTCATTTTAAAAGATATTCCAGATGACAAATTGATATCTTTTGATTATGAAAAATCCGCCCTGTTTATTGTCCAGGACAATATTTATATCCCTCTCTCTATTGGTATGTTTAAAATAAGAAAAGTCAGATCTGAAGAAAACTTTGAGATTACCTTTAATTGTTCACATCGATTTTATGTTGGTAAAGAAGCCTCTTTAACCTTAATCGCCAGAGGAGAAAAAGATATTTCATTAAATGGTTTTGTTGTAGAAGGTGAAGTATTGGAAAAAGAGGTGCTGTATCAATATCGATTAAATTTCAGTCATCAAAAAGCTGAAGATTTTTATAAAATAATCAGTATGTATAAATATTTTATTAATAAAGGTTAATACAGCATGAGATATAAAATTCTGGTAGGATTATTTCTGTTTATTTTTAGTTGGTCAGTAGTAGCTGAAGATATTATACTGGATGATATACAAGTTGAAGGAAACACAGTTAGTGCTGTGATTCACAAAATTAGTGATCCTGATCTGGTTCAATTATATTTAGATCAAAAATTAAGCCAGTTTGATATAGATGTTACCCGTGAACAACTGATCTTTATGCTTTTAATCGATAATAGCGGTTCTATAAATCTGAAAGATTTTATAGAAATCAGAAACCGGGTAAATTATTTTATCAATAATTTGACTGACCAGGATTATCTGCAAGTCTATAAAGTTAATGATTCTGGAGAAATCATTTATTCTCTTGATCATCCTGATAAAACTGTCTTACCAGCAACAGTCAGTGACCTGGTGAGAGAAGGTACACTCAGTAAAATTTATGATAGTATTATTGATGCTAATAAACAATTGCAAAGTTTAACTAAACAGGAGCCTTATTCCCAGGCTTTTCCTTATGTTGTTCTCTTTTCAGATGGAGATGATATTGGCAGTGTCAATCGGAATCAAGGGGATAATGTAATCATGTATGATGAAGGTATTGATAAAAAAATTCCTTTTCATTTCTTTGCTTATGATTCTATTGCTCCACCAGGTAAAAATGCTCCCTTGAATCAGTTAGCCAGAGCAACAAAAGGGGGTAAGTTAAATAAACCTACAGAAGAAGAGATAAAAGAATTATTTTTTAATCAGCAAAAAAGGGCAACTCTTGTTTTTCAAATCAATCGGGAAGATGTTATTCAGGCAGATCACTATTATTTAGATATTGTTGAAGGCGAGAACAAATTACGTTATGACTTACGTCAATTATTCCCAAAACAAAGACAATCAACCGATGCAGCTGATACAACTATTGCTATGGATGATGAGCAAACTGACAACCAATCAGAAACATCTCAAAGCTCTTCTGAAACCAGTCAAGATGATGCTAAGAATACAACTGACCCAGAAACAGTAACTGCTGTGGATGATCAAGATCAAAATCAGTCAACAGATCAGGCTGAGGATACTGCAAAAGCTACTGAAGAAGATCCAGATAGTGATAAAACAGCAACCTCTCTACAGCAAAAGAAGAAAGATGATGGCTTTTTTAATTTTTGGTATTTACTGATTCCTTTATTATTGATCTTACTCATCATAGCAATCATTTTATTAATAAGAAATGGTATGCTGGGTATATTTCCAGTTAGCGGAAGACATTCTGGTAAAAGCAGTGGTGGAGGGGGAGCCCGGATTAATAAAAATGTGCCAATCAAACCTTCAGGTTTACCAAAAACATCTGTTACACCAGAGCCAAGAACAAAAAACTCTACACAAACTTCATTAAGTAAAAACGAAACCACAAAAGTATTAGATCAAACAACCAAAGTGACTTCTCAGGAACAAGAGGCGGAAACAAAAGAAGCTGCTGAGAAGCAAGCTGTTCCATTACAAGCCGGAGATCAGAGAGTCATCTATTATCGTAAAAAAATGGATCCCTTAACTAATCAG
>JAKSBL010000076.1 GCA_022361115.1 Spirochaetota bacterium
ATCAAGAGAAGATTCAGGCGGTATATTGAGAATTTCGGTAGATAAAATTTTTGCAGACAGGTTTTTTTGCCAGTTTCATAGTGAAGCAAAAGAAATCTACTACTGGGTGATCATGATAAAAGATACGGGTATCGGGATTGCAAAAGAGACGATGGAAAAAATATTTGATCCTTTTTTTTCTACTAAAAAAAAAGAAAAAGGGTCAGGTCTGGGGCTATCCATGGTTTACAATATTGTTCAACAACATAAAGGGTTTATAACTATTTACTCTGAAGTTGATGAGGGAACCTCATTTAAAGTTTATTTACCCATGTCCATTGAAACGGAAGAATCCGTCATTTCTGAAAAAGCAGATGACAATGTCATAAGAGGAGAAGGTTTAGTCTTAGTAATCGATGATGAAAACCTCATGCGTATTTTAGCTCGTGATATCTTACAAGCAGGTGGTTATGATGTGATAGATGCTGAAGATGGTCTAATGGGTATTGAATTATACAAAAAGCACCAAAAAGATATTGTCTTAATCTTATTAGACCTGGCTATGCCCAAAATTTCCGGATTAGAAACATACCACCAATTAAAAAAAATCAATCCCCGTATTAAAGTTCTCATGACTTCTGGCTTTAGTGCAGATAAAAGAATAGAACAAGGTTTGTCCGATGGAGTTGCCGGCTTTTTAAGCAAACCTTTTACTTTATATGATTTAACAAAAAAAGCACACGAAGTTTTAAATAAATAACAGGTAAAAGATTTCAAGTTTCGTGTAAATTTTGTTTTGAAATGATGGTAGATTTCCGCCTTCACGGGAATCGATATAACTTAAAAAAATGGATACAAATCTAAAAGATATCATTTATTGGACAAAAAAATAAAAATCACACTCAGATATTTTTTTTCTACTTTTTCACTGTTTTTTTTCTGATTCCTACTGTATAATGTAAATTCCAATTCACTTAAATGGAGTTTAACAATGAAATACTATCTACATTTTTTATTATTTGTGTTTTTATTATCTCCAGCTTTTACAGAAAGTAAAATCAATGTTGATGAATTAAAAATTGATGAAGATATTGTATTTGAAAATTATCAAGGTGAATACGAATATGTAGAATCCATTGCTCAAATTCAAGGAATAGGCAAAAGATTAGCCAGAGGCATCCGAAGAAAAAAAGAATTTAAGATTTCATTAAAATACTCAATCATCCATGCGGTTGATAATCAGGAAGATGAAAGAAATCGGCTAAATGCAGATATTCTCTCTATAGATGCAGATGCAAAGGTTGACCATATCAGAAACATTCGATTGATTTTAGCATCTTACTTGCAAACACAATATCAATACAGTTCTGAAGATGCAAAAACCTTAGCTTTCTTCATTACTATCTATAATGCCTCTTATCGGGGCAGTTACGGATATTTTAAGGTAAAATATAAAGATATTGTTATCCAACACATTTCTCCTGAAAATGCAGGTATTTCTACTAAATATCATGAATGGCCAGGTAAAACCAAAATTATTATTCCTTTAACCGATTCACCAGAAAAAGGGAATTTGAGTTCTCTCAGTACGACTGACATAAGTGATGAAAAAGTTGTTTCCAAGTTGCGGGAAGAAGATGACCGGAGCATTGAAGAAAGAGAGCAACTCACAGATTTAAAGGAACGGGAAGTAGAACAACAGAAAAAAGAAATTGATCAAAGCCGGGATGAAATATCGACAAAAAAAGATCAGATAGCTGAAAAAGAAAAAGAAATTGATCAAAAGCAAGAAGAAATTGATAAAATAGAAAAGACTCAAAAAAAAGAACGACTACAAACCAAATTAGATAAAGAAAAAGAAGAACTCGATCAGGAAAAAGAGCAGGTTCAACAGGAAGAAGAAAAACTGGCTAAAACAGAAGAGCAAGTAAAAGAAAAAGAAACTGAGATTGAGGAAGATAAAGATTTAATTGAGCAAGACACTCTGGAAATTGCTTTAGAAGAGGACCCTGAAAAAGCAAAAGAACTTTTAGCTCAAAAAGAAAAAGAATTAAAGGAAAAACAGGAAGAACTAGAAAACAGGGAAGAATCTTTAAAAGATATAGAAGCAGATAAACAAATTTTTGCCAATAAAATGTATTTTTTAAAAATTAATGAGTATTTAGCTGGTGGACATTATGAAAATGATATGTATATCTTAGATCCGGAAACTGAAGATATTTTATTAAAATCTCCTGAAAAAAATATCAGTGGAAGGAAATATGATGTCATATCCGAGGGTGTTATTGTCATCACTCATAAAGGGCAGCACACAACTGGTACTTATTTGACACTTTTAGATCGAAATACATTGGAAGCAAAAAAAATCAGCTCTGCAAAAGTTTTTTGGAGAAGTTCTGTAGAAGTACGAGAAGATATTATCTATGTTGTTATGACAGATGGACAGGACTACTATTTAGCCGCCTTTAATACTGATATGGAAATGATCAAAAAAACACAAAGAAGAGTTTATCCTGATACTTTTATCAGTATTTATAAGGATTCAATATATGTAAATAGTGAAAGGAGCACTATTTTGATTTTTAATAAAGCAGATCTTTCCTTAAAAAAGGAAATTACTGAGGAAGAATTAACCAAATGGCAGACAGAAAACGGAAAATAAAAAAGAAAAATTTCAATAAGGTTCCTAGTTATTATATTTTCAGGATGTACTTTGTGGCTGTATTCATCTATCTAATGATGATATTACCAGCAAACTGGATATCTATTGTAAAAAGTATTCCTAATTTTATCCAGGAAAGAGAAAATTTCGAACTGGACATTACTGATGGTGAAGAACTTCATTTAGATTTTCAGTTTAATCGGGATAATCTTCCCTATGATATTTTTGATATTGCCTTTAATGTCCTTTTCTGGTCATTCCTTGGCAATATCATAATATTTGCTGGTGTAAATATTCCCTTTAAGTTATTTTTTTTTAAAAAAAGAAGAAACAAACCCATCAGTCCCAGAATAACTCATTACTGTCAAAAGTATTTAAATTTAAGTGCTTACATAAATAGCTTAATTTTTTTCTTATCCTTTATGGTAATCAATATTATACTCATTATTAACTTATTGCATTTACGTAATATCGATGCACCTCTAGTTTTTTTACAGTTTTTTCGGAGATTTCTCTTTACTTCCATTTTTAGTACTCTTGTTGTTTCGTTTTTTGTTTTTTTCTGGCAAAATCACCGGCTACAAATTAAATATCTTGAATACATTTTTCCCAAGGAAACATTATATAAACGAATGATCAAGATAAAAACCATTAGTATTAAAAATTTATTTCTCTTTTCCTATCTATTGATTGCGGCCATTCCTTTGGTTATGATTCTCTTTAGTATTTTTACCAACATCACTGTTGTCCAAGACCATCATAGTCTGGATGCCTCACAAAAAGAACTCTTGTTAGGACCATTTTATGAATTGATCCAAAGAAACCCTGAAGTCACCAGGACCTTTTTTGATGAAGTGGGTGAATTAATCTATATTGATTCGATTAATTCAATTATTATGTTTTTCGGCATATTTACTAATTTAATCCTTTCGTTTACCCTTTCGCTCTTTTTTATCACCTGGACAAGAGAACGGATGATTATACCAATGCATGATCTATTGGATAATATCCAGCATATGGCAGCGGGTGATCAAAATTTAATGACTATTGTAAAAACGAATGATGAAATGGGTCAGTTAACTGAGGGATTTAATATTATGTCAGAAAAAATCTCTCATAATATTCAATACATTACCAAACAAAGTGAGGCTTATTCACGATTTGTTCCCACCCAATTTCTTGACTATCTGGAAAAAAGGGAAATTTTGGATGTTAAATTAGGAGATCATACTCAGCAAGAGATGAGTATTTTATTCTCTGATATTCGCTCTTTTACTTCCATTTCAGAAAAAATGGATCTTTTTGAAAACTTCTCTTTTCTTAACGAATATTTGGGTTTTATGGAACCAGCCATTTCTCAGAACCACGGCTTTATTGACAAATACATTGGCGATGGAATCATGGCTTTATTTCCTGGTAGTACTGATGGTGCTTTACAAGCAGCAATTGAGATGCAGCAAAATTTAAATCAATTTAATGCAAATCGTCAGTCCAGAAAGGAAGATCCTATACAAATTGGAATTGGAATCCATACAGGAAAACTTATGTTAGGGATTATTGGCGGGAAAAACAGGATGGATTCAACAGTTATTGCTGATGCAGTCAATATTTCTTCCCGTTTAGAAGGCTTGAATAAAGTTTACGGCACTACTATTTTAATCAGTGAAATGACTCTTTTTCGCTTACAGGACCCTGATTATTTAGTTTACCGCTTTATTGATGCTGTAAAAATGAAAGGAAAAACAGAGCCGCTTTCTGTTTTTGAAGTTTTAAATGGAGAAATTACTGAAATTCGGGATAAAAAACTGGAAACTAAAGAAGATTTTGAACTTGGATTTCATTATTACCAGAGTAAACAATTTAAAAGAGCACTTTATCACTTTAAAAAAGTTTATGAAAAAAACAAAAATGACAAAGCGGTAAAAATTCATTTAAGGCGCTGTCTCAACATTATTAAATATGGACTACCAGATAATTGGGATGGTATAGAATCAATTGGTTTTAAATAATAAAATTAATTTTCTGTACAACAAATCCTATTTTTTCCCTCTTTTTTTGCCTGATACATTGCCAGATCAGCCCGGTGCAGAATACTTTCAAAATCATCATTTTCACGATACTCTGCTATCCCTGTACTCATTGTACAATGAAGAACTTGATTATATGGAATAAATTCCTCTTTAGCAAAAATTATTCTAATTCTATCAGCAGTTTTAAAAGCTTGTTCTTTATCACTTTCTGGTAGAACAACAATAAACTCTTCCCCTCCATAGCGAAAGGCAGTATCAATTTCTCTTAACTGCTTTTGTAAGATTTTTCCAAATCTTCGAATAACTTTATCGCCCTCTAAATGTCCATACTGATCATTATAATCTTTAAAATTGTCCAGATCTATCACCAATAAAGCAAGTTTTTTATTATATCGCTTAGCTCGATAAATCTCTTGGGGTAATATTTCATTTAAATGACGAGAATTATGCAAACCAGTTAACTCATCTAAAATACTCATTTGTTTATATTTTTCTTTTGCTCTAATAACTTCATTAATGAGCTGTTTCTGATACATCAACCAGAACATTAAACCGAGACTAATAAAAATCATGCCAATAGGCAATCCAATATTCTCAATTAATGAAGTCCAGGCAGGACCGGCAATAAATTCATCCAGTAAATCCTGGAGTTGACTAAAATAAAAAAAGATAACTCCAATTATTAAAGTAAAGTAAATTCTAATTCTCTTATATAATGAAGTAATAATGATCAGCCAGATAAAACTAAAAGTTACATTGGTACTTCCACTAATTAAGTCAATGAGCTTTTCATGGATAGAAAAATCATCTTCAATACCAAAAAAAATGATGTTAAATGAAATATAAATAATTGTGATAATAATGGTCAGTAATAATGGGAGATAATAAATAACATTCTTGATATCAAACCGGGTTAAGGTGATATTTGTTTCCATAAAAGAGATATTATGTTTAATGAATTATAATTCTCCTCGCAGTTTGTTGATTTCTTATATATATTCCCTGCCTTTGTTGTTCCATTTTAACTGCAACATCAAGCACATCTGGTAAGTTTTTAATATAACCCATACTTACTTTTTATAATTGGTATACTTTACGGAAAGGATTATTGACCTAAAAAGTAAATAAATCCAGTATATTTGTTCATTGCATTAGGACAAATACACTGGATAATTACCTTATCTGACTTGATCATCATAAACCAATGCTTGATTTAAAAAATTCAGTCAGAAAATCCTCCCCGTCCTCTGATGGCCAGCAGCAACGCATCATCTGGAACTCATTTTGTATATATTGAAATTAGAATTGATATGCTAACAGAGTTGTATTACCTCCCGAAAAGCAAACAAGGCAAACAGAAAACTAATATTTAGTTTAATCAATTGTTAAATTTTAGTCAAGCATAAAAAATAAAATAAGGGCTAAAAATTTATAGTGCTAATCAACAGATTTTATTGATGAACTTAAAAATCAATTACTCATCAATTCTCGTTACAGTCAGTCAACCTTAAAATCTGAACTATGAAATACAGCAAAATCCAGAATGATAAATAATTATAGAAACTAAATGAATAGTGTGTTAAAATATTTTTAAATAGTCGTTGAATAACGGCAAAGATGAAAATTAAATGCATTTTAAACTTAAAACACTAGGAATCTTATTATTTTTTATATTAATCATATTCACCTTAAATAGTCAAAAGAAAAAAATACCTGGTTTAAGAGATGCTTTTCATTC
>JAKSBL010000392.1 GCA_022361115.1 Spirochaetota bacterium
GACTCCCTCTGTTTTCAATGTGGATGATTTGTAATTTTTGAAATGCTGAGATCTTTACCTCAGGTAATGGAAGGGTTTTTTTCAGCATGATATAAACAGGGTGGTTATCAAAAACCAATCGGCATTGACTTTCTAAAATAAATCCAGTCTCCCCTTGGTTAGAGCCGGTATTGATTTGGACTTTTAAAATATCTCCCCAGAATGGATGAGAATACTCAATTTCCTCAATCAGGAGGAGGGAGGTATTCTTTTTTATGGGAATCTTTTTATTTGAATAGAGAAAGGGGTTGATTTCTTCTGGGAAGAGATGAGGGTAAAGGTAACAATCCTGTTTCGTAATTAATGTGACACTGATGAGTTGGACTTTTAATAAAATGAGAAGAATAAAAATATAGTTTTTTTTAAAATCAGTAATTGCTAAAGGATTCATTATCTTAATCATCGGTATAGTTATTTTAATGTTAAACAGGAGAATAGCAGCCTTTTAAAATTGCTTTCCGCCAGCTAATATGATTATTAAACGCAATTTAAACAGAGTTTTTAATTTAAATAAAGGGTATCAATGTTCCTATTTATAAAAAATAACAAAAAACAGCATAAAAATCAAAAACTCATTGTACAAGAAACCAGGATTCTGGTATACTTTTTTTAGGATGAGTTGCTGGTTAAAAATAACATGATAATAAACTAGAGCTTTATCTATAAAAAACCATATCTGTCATTTTTAAACAAAACTTTATTTCGACATTTTTAATCATAGAGGAAGGAATTTTATGGGAAAATATATCTTAGCATTAGATCAGGGAACAACCAGTTCAAGAGCCATTATTTTTAATCAGGAGGCTAAAATTGTGGGACAACACAATGTGGAGTTTCCTCAAATATTTCCCCAGCCAGGTTGGGTGGAACATAATCCTTTGGATATTAACCAGTCTTTAATGGATTCAGTCTATAAAGTGATTAAAGATCAGCATATCAATTGTGACGAAATTGATAGTATTGGTATTACCAACCAGAGAGAGACGGCAGTTCTTTGGGATAGAAAAACGGGTAAGCCGGTTCATAACGCCATAGTGTGGCAATGTCGTCGGACTTCCGGCCGTTGTGGTGAAATAAAGCAAAGTGATTTTGTTGATACTATTTTTAATAAAACAGGCCTGGTTGTTGATCCTTACTTTAGTGCAACAAAGATTGAATATATTTTAAAAAATAACAAAGACATTTATGATAAAGCTAAAAATGGTCAGATCGCTTTTGGGACAGTTGATAGCTGGATTATTTATAATCTTACCAAAGGCAAGTATCATGTAACCGATTATTCTAATGCTGCTCGAACTATGTTATTTAATATTAATACTTTGCAATGGGATGATGAAATCCTGGAATTCTTTGGTATTCCAAAATCGATATTGCCGGAAGTGGTTCCCAATTCTTTTAATGAAATCAAAACAGAGAGTTCATTATTTGAAGGCTGTGCAATTCCCATTACCGGTATTGCCGGAGATCAACAAAGTGCCTTATTTGGTCAGTGTTGTTTTAATGAAGGGGAGATCAAAAACACATATGGAACTGGTTGCTTTCTTTTGATGAATGTAGGTAAAGAACCAATCTATTCAAAAAATAAATTGCTCACAACTATTGGCTGGAATATCAATGGTGAGACTTTTTATGCATTAGAAGGGGCGGTTTTTATTGCAGGAGCAGTGGTTCAGTGGCTCCGTGATGCTTTAAAGATCATATCTGATTCAGCTGAGACCGAAGCAATTGCTATGAATAACAGCAAAGAAAGCGTAATGCTGGTACCTGCTTTCTCTGGTTTAGGAAGCCCGCATTGGGATCCAGAAGTTCGGGGAGCTGTTTTTGGATTAACCAGAGACTCTGATCGGGCTGATTTTATCAAAGCAGCATTAGAATCCATTGCTTTTCAGTCTAAAGACTTGCTGGAAGCGATGAAAACCGATGCTGGAGAAAAAGTGGAAGTTTTTAAGGCAGATGGTGGTGCTAGTAAGAATAAATACTTAATGCAGTTTCAAGCTGATATTTTGCAGGAAGATATTTTTGCTGCAAAAATGGCAGAAACAACAGGTTTAGGCGCGGCATACTTAGCGGGTTTAGCGACTGGTTTTTTTGAATCCCAAGAAGCTCTCAAAAAACTGAATAAAGAGGTCATTGAATTTAAACCTCAAATCAGTCCAGATAAAGCAGCAGAGAAATATAATAAATGGAAAATTGCTGTTGAAGCCGCAAAAAAATATAAAATTTAAATACTTAACGATGACATTAAATGGTCAAATGATGTACTTTGGCATTATTAGGAGTAATGAATGAAATATGATGTTGCAATCATTGGAGCTGGAGTGAGTGGGGCAAGTATTGCCCGACAACTATCTTTGTATAATTTACAAGTGGCTTTAGTTGATAAAGAAGCGGATGTATCCTTTGGAACATCTAAAGCTAATTCTGGAATTATCCATGCTGGTTTTCATTCCAGCAGTAAATACTTAAAATCTGTACTGGAAGTACGGGGTAATTTAATGTTTGATCGATTGCAAAAGGAACTGGGATTTCCATTTAAAAGGTGTGGAATCTTAATGGTTGCCTTTCGAGAAGAAGAGATTAAAACTGTTCAATACCTCTATCAACAAGGTGTGGATAATGGGGTAATCGGGATTGAAATTTGTAGTCGTGAACGTTTATTGGAGTTAGAACCAAAACTCAACCCGGATGTAATTGGTGGTTTGCATGCACCGAATGGTGGGATTATTGAACCTTATCGCTTTGTTTTTTCTCTGGTCGAATCAGCTAAAAAAAATGGAGTAGAGGTCATTCTGGATTTTAAAATCAATCAGGCTAAGATGAACAATGATGTTTATCATATTTCTGCTGAAGATGGCCGGAAAATTGAAGCAAAATACGTGATCAATGCAGCGGGAGTATTTGCTGATCAGGTCTCTGAAATCTTTGGGGGAGAGAAACTTAAAATTATTCCTCGTAAGGGTGAAGAGTATTTACTGGACCGGTTATCACCGGCATATCCGAATAAAGTCATTTTTCCAGTACCAGCTGCTAAATCTAAAGGGATGTTAGTGATTCCAACAGTAGAAGGGACAATGATGGTTGGCCCGACTGCTGTGGAACAGGAAGACAAAGAAGATCTATCTACTAGTAGTGAAAATCTGGAAAGAATTTTTGATTTTGCTAAACATTTGATACCTGCAATTTCTCAGCGAGATATTATCACCTCTTTTGCTGGTTTAAGACCAGCAATGGAAAGCGGAGATTTTTTTATTGATCTATCCGAAAAGGCTAAGAACCTGATTCAGGTTGCAGGTATTCAATCTCCAGGATTGACTGCTGCTCCAGCAATTGGTGAATATGTAAAGGATCTTTTGAAAAAACTGGATTGTCCCCTTCATGAGAAAAAAGATTATGATCCCTTTATTTCTACTATTCCGCGGATGCGTGAAATTGAACACTTTGAAGCAGAACAAACAGTTCGACAGGATCCCAGCTTTGGTAATATTATCTGTCGTTGTGAGAAGGTTTCTGAAGCCGAAATTGTCGAAGCTATAAAACGGGGTCATACTACATTGGATGGCATAAAATTTTTTACTCGAACTGGTATGGGACGTTGTCAGGGCGGCTTCTGCACCTACAAAATTATTAAGCTTATTATGCGGGAAACCGGTAAAAGTTTTGATGAGATTACCAAACGGGGGAAGAACAGTTATTTATTAAAAGAAAA
>JAKSBL010000350.1 GCA_022361115.1 Spirochaetota bacterium
CAGGTTCTTATACCCACTTATTTGGCGCAAAAAAGAAAAAAAACCGGATTGGAAAACATCAGATCGAAAAAGTTGTGGCAAAAATAGCCAAAATACCGGAAAAAACTGTATCAACCAATGAAGTGGAACGGTTAAAAGACCTGGAATTCCGTCTAAAAGCTCAAATCTTTGGCCAGGGTCATGCTATTGAAAAAGTAGTCAATGCCATTAAACGTTCCCGGGCAGGATTTAGAGAAGAGAATAAGCCAGTCGCCTCTTTTCTATTTGTTGGCCCCACAGGTGTGGGGAAAACCGAGCTCACAAAACAGGTGGCCTCGATACTGGGAGTTTCTTTACACCGTTTTGACATGAGTGAATATCAGGAAAAGCATACAGTTGCCCGTTTAATCGGTGCTCCTCCTGGTTATGTTGGTTATGAAGAAGGCGGCTTACTCACTGAAGCTATTCGTAAAACTCCTCATGCAGTACTTCTATTAGATGAAATTGAGAAAGCTCACCAAGATATTTTTAATGTTCTACTGCAAATTATGGACTATGCAACCCTGACAGATAATAATGGTAAAAAAGCTGATTTTAGAAATGTGATTATAATTATGACTTCCAATGCTGGGGCCAGAGATAAATCAGTAGGTTTTGGCAAGCAAGGTGATTTTACAGAAGCAACCGATCGAGCAGTAGAAAATACTTTTTCTCCTGAATTCCGTAACCGTTTAGATGCAGTTGTAAAATTTAATGGCCTGAATGAATCAATCATTCTCCAAATTGTGAAAAAAGATATTGCTGAATTTCAGTTAATGCTTTCTACCAAAAATATAGAACTAAAAGTTACAGATGCTGCCTATCATTTTATTGGTGAGAAAGGCTATTCTCCTAAATTTGGTGCTCGTGAGATTGGCCGTTTAATTCAGGATAAAATAAAAAATTTCTTTGTTGACGAAGTATTATTTGGAAGCCTGACTAAGGGAGGACTGGCAGTGGTGGATGTAAAAGATAATGATATTGTGATTACCACCACCAATAAAAAATAATGCCCATTTTCATGTTAAATAAAGAAATCGTTTTTCCTCCAGTAGAACTTGCTGATGAAGAAGGTATTTTAGCCGTTGGAGGTGATCTTTCTCCAGAACGTCTGCTAGCTGCCTATCAATTGGGAATATTTCCCTGGTACTCAGATATGGATCCCATTCTCTGGTGGTCACCAGATCCCCGTTTTGTCCTTTTATTTGAAGATTTTCATGTTTCTCAATCCCTAAAAAAAATCATCCGAAAAAAAACTTTTAAAATTACGGCAGATCAAGCTTTTAAACAGGTTGTAATGGGATGTCGTCAACCCAGAAAAAAACAAAAGGGAACCTGGATAACAGATGACATGCTTTACTCTTATTGCAACCTTTATAATTTAGGGTTTGCTCATTCAATTGAAACATGGCTGGATGACGAATTAGTTGGTGGTTTATATGGTGTGTCACTAGGGAAGTGTTTCTTTGGGGAATCCATGTTTACAAAAGCTTCTAATGCTTCTAAAGTCGCTTTTGTTTATCTTGTAGAATTTTTGAAAAAAAAGCAATTTGTAATTATTGATTCCCAGGTATATACAGATCATTTGTGTACTTTTGGTGCAAAAAATATATCCAGAACAGATTATCTAGCCTATCTCAATAGAGGATTAGAACACCCTACTCTCAGAGGAAATTGGAACCAGCATTTACAGGATTTTGACCTGCATCTTTTTTATTAAATCATCTTCATTTTTCATAAATCGTGAATAATAACGTTTTTCAAACCTTCCTTTAATGCAAGCTCTTTTAATTGATTTAACAGGTTCTCATCCGGTATTTCATCATTAAGATACTCTGCTCTCACCCCCTGAGGCCGGAATGGAATCAATTTGTAGGTTATTTGAGCATTCAGTTGTTTTAAAAACTGTGCAATATTTTTAACTGTTCCTTTTGGGTTGAAACCTGCTGGATAAATGACAGTTCGTACTTCATAAACTTTGTTTAAAGGAACTAAGTATTCCAGGTTTTTTAAGAGATTAGCTCTAGGAAAATCACAAAGTATTTGATATTCTTTCTCATCCCAGGCTTTAAAATCAATCATAAATCGATTAACCTGTTGAACAAATTCTGCTTCCTTCCAAAGAGGGATAGACCCGTTTGTATCAATAAAAAGGCTAATTGCTTTTTTATCTAATTCTAAAGAGAGTTTTTTCAAAAAACTGAACTGCATCAGGGGTTCCCCACCACTGATTGTAACCCCAGAAATAAAACTTCTTACTTTTTCTATTTCATTCAAGATTTGTTTTACAGTGAATTCTTTGGTTTTTGGACTGGATAAATAAGGACAGATTTTAAGACACTGATCACAATCAATACATTTTTCCTGGTTCCAGGCAATTTTACCATTCTTTAATGTTAGTGCATGAACTGGACAGTTAACAGCACATTTTCCACAATGAATACACAAACGAATTGTTTCGGGATTATGACAGTAATTACAGTTAAAATTACAAC
>JAKSBL010000443.1 GCA_022361115.1 Spirochaetota bacterium
CGATCTATTTTCATATGCGTGCCATAAGCATAAATCCTCAATTTATTCAGCTCTGTGGTAGATGTCAGTAAAAATAAATGCCATTTTCAAACTTACACCGTTTGTTTTGACATAATACTGTCCAAAACAAAAGAAATGATCTCATATTAATCATTGCAATAATGCATCTTCACCGGCATCGTGTTTTCTTCGGTAATGTCAAAAATTTTTCATTTCATTAATAATTTTTTACAAATGATGATCACAAAACAGCACAAAAGAGACACAGAGGTCACAGTTAATTGTTAATGTGATCTCTGTGATCATCATAAGTTTTCATCTTTTCATAAAAAATTTGATAATACCTTTTCTTCCTAAACATTTCAGTCCTCACTAAAATACTCTAATATATTCAGTTTATTCGGCCTGATTTTATCTCCTGTATAGCCAAAGATATCGGTCAGCTTTAGTGCTTTGTCATAAATGTTCTGCATGTGAGAATTAACAGTTTTTTCTCCGATATTAATAATCCTGGCAATTTCCCGGTATTTCAGTCTTGGGTTTTTGAGCAGCAGGTCGATGATTTGTATTTCCCTGGGAGATAAATTGAAGAGATTACACTTTTGCTCAAAGGCTGACAGGTCAATATTTTTGGACTTCAGCTTAATGTTTTCTTCTGCCAGGCTAACCTGCTGCAAAATGTTTTTGATTTTTAGTTCCAGTTCTTCCATTATAAAGGGTTTGGCAATGTAATCCATTGCCCCTTCTTTTAAGCCGGTTATTTTTGACTCGGCTGCTGTTTTAGCTGTTAAAAAGATAAAAGGGATATGAGCATAATGCAGATCATTTCTTAACTTGTCGCAAAACTCAAAACCATCCATTCTGTCCATCATCACATCTGAGAGGATCAGCCCAGGTTCCGGGATTGACCTGATTTTTTCCAAAGCTTCTTCCCCATTTAATGCATAAAAAACATTGTATGTCCTGGCTAGTTCTGACCGGATATAAGCCAGCAGTTCAATATTGTCTTCTACAATATAAATATTTTCCCTGCCTTCTATATAGGACAAATCATGAAGCACAGGCTTGCTGCCCCGGTCCAAAGGGACAGAATAAGGAACATCATTGCGAATGGTTTCATTTTTTTCAGGCTGATACCTGTTGAGAGTAACTTTGAAAACCGCCCCCTGATTGATTTGGCTTTCTACAGAAATGGTTCCAGCCAGGCTGTCTATGATCTGTTTGACAATAGCCAGTCCCATACCAATACCCTGGATATTTCTTTTTTCACAGCTGGTCTGGTGGTAGGGTAAAAAGATGTGTTTTTGCTGTTCTTCGGAAATTCCTATACCCGTGTCAGTGACTATCAGCTGAATATGTTGGTGATCTGAACGCAGTTGGACAGCAATATACCCGGCTTCAGCAGTGTATTTGATGGCATTATCCAGCAGATTATTAATAATCCGGTCTAAAGCATAAGGGTCTGCTTTTAGATAAAGATCATTTTCAATATTTCGGTGAATGCAGATTTTCTTTTTGCTGGCAATCCAGTCAAACTGACGGATTTTATCCGTTAAAAACCCGGAAAAATCCACAATCTGGTCATGGTGGTAAAAAATCTGGCCCCGGGACAGCTTTTCACTGTCAAGGAAGTTGACCATGTCCCGTATCAGTTTATCTACATTTTGTTCAAGGATATCAAGATCCGTCTTTTTTTGGGTTTCCCGATACCGGGAAAGGTAGTTTTTGATCAGGGTTAAAGGGGTTTTGGTTTCATGGGCAAGGTTGATGAAAAAGGTTGTTTTTGCGTCTTTTTCATTTTGTAGTTCCTGAGTTCTTTCTGCTACAATCGTTTCTAATGATTCATTAATTTCTTTTTGATGCTTTTGTTCTTCATAAATAAATAAATATGAAATACATAAAGTTAGAATAAGACCTATAACATTAAATATAACTGACAATAAAGGAATTTCTAATAGAAACGTATAAATAAAAAAAAAAAAAAAAGTATTTATTAAAAATATAATATTAATGATACTTTTATATTTTTTGTATCTTACTACCTCATAAAGTAGAAGTATTATCCATATTGACATTCCTAAATAATAAAAGAAAGGAAAAAAAAATCCAATTGGGTATCCAATAACAAAACATATAAAGGAATATTTCAATCTTAAAAATATAGAAATCAACGATACTAGCAGAATTGGTGAAATAATTTCTATCACATATGAGAAGGAATCATTTTGGTAAAATTGATCATTAATAATAGCTGCAAAAAACATTAAACAAAACATTGAAAAGGCTAAATTATAAAGATTCTTTTTTCTTATTATCCAATGTATTAATTGAAAAAAAGAAACCGCTAGAAAGAATCCTGCTGTAAAAACATCGATAGTATATAAGTCAATCATTATTGAATGTCTTGTAATGCCTCTTTAAATATTTCTTCTATTGAAGCATTTTCGTATATCTTTTCAAACTCATTCTTTGTAACCTTAACCTTAAAAATAGGAATTTGCTTTACAATGGACTCAATGCAGACTGCATAATCTCTATTAATAATGTTAACCATCATTTCATAAATTTCATCAGCATTATTAACACATCTAAACATTTTTAATCTCCTTAATATCTACAATTTTCAAAATTTAATTCTAATAAAAATTCTTTTTCTCCATAGTATTCTTTTTCATCTATTTTATTAAAGCCGATAAGTTGATAAAACCTAAATAAATCTTTTTCACAAATACCATAAATATATTTATAAACTTTCCGTATGTTGCCTAAAGTGAATTTTGTAAACGACATTGCAACATCTATTCCCTTTAATCAAGTGGTTTTATACCAATTGCTGAATAAACAAATACCTTCACAAAATGGTTTTTTTAGTTTTTGTGTAGAAAATCCGGAATCAACTAATTGAAACTACTGAAAAAATAAAATTGATAGCTTTTTTTTATAATTAGAATCGACTATTATTTAGATCTAATTCGAGTAAATACCTTTCTTCTTTTTTATATGTAATCATTTGTATTTCTCTAAATCCAATAAGATTATAAAAACGTAATAAGTCTTTCTTGCATGTACCATATACATATTGATAAGATTTTCGTAAATGATTTAATACATATTTGGTAAATGAAACAATTACGTCTAAACCTTTTGCTTCCATTTTTTTTATTCCCAATGCAGAAAAATGTCGACCTTCACAATATGGTTTTTGGAACAAGGAAATATCAAAATCATATTTTAATAAATGACTGGTATTTACATTTTTATTAATTGCCATAGATGCAACAATTTCATTTTGGTACCAACATACATATACATCATAATCATTATATCCCTCGATTTGTTTTAATTGACCATTATCAATAAAAAAACTATCTTTTAATACTTCATGATTAAAATCTTTAAAACTTTCGTAAAGAAACTTCTCATAAGCAATAACTTTTTCCTGATCATTATAATCAAGTATCTCGTTTCC
>JAKSBL010000056.1 GCA_022361115.1 Spirochaetota bacterium
ATAACTTGATGTAAGCAATAAAAGTATTCTCACCGCTTAAAAGCAGTTAAATGACTATTATTGTTTATGAGCTGAGCGATAAAGGTAAGATTTATAATGTATATACGGGGAACAAATGTGCCTCCGGGACCGGTGAATTTTTTCTCCAGCAGTTAGGCAGGATGGCACTGGATATCAGTGATCTTGATAAAGCTTATGAAGAAGAAGAGGCATATGACATTTCCGGGCGCTGTTCTGTTTTTTGTAAATCAGACTGTACACATGCACTAAACAAGGGGATTCCCAAGGGACGTGTGGTTGGCGGTTTATGTAAGATGATGGCTCTCAAAATAACTGAGCTTTTAGCATCTTTAGAACGAAAAGATATCATCTTGACTGGTGGTATATCTAAACTCAAACCAATTGTAGATTTTGTTGACAAATCAGTTGATTCATTAAAAATTCTGCCGCAAAGTAGTTATTTTGAAGCTTATGGTGCTGCTATCTGGGCTTTTGATCATGAAACCCAAGCATTTCCTGGTTTTGATCAGCTTTTTAAGGATGAAGAATCCTCTTTTGATTTTTTAAAACCATTAAAAGATACAGAACATTTAGTTGAATTTAAAAATATCCCTACTGCTAAAGCCGAAGAGGGAGATGTTTGTATACTTGGCGTTGATATTGGATCAACTACCACTAAAGCTGTTTTAATGCGAAAAAAAGATGATGCGATTTTAGCATCCATTTATCTTCGGACAGAAGGTGATCCCATTGGTGCTGCTCAGAAGTGTTATAAATCTATTGTTGATCAATTAGGAAAAACAAAAGTCAAAATTATTGGTCTGGGAACTACTGGATCTGGTCGTCAAATCGTAGGTTTACATGCTATGACAGACTCGATTTATAATGAGATTATCTGTCATGCAACAGCCAGTATTTATTTTGACAAAGAAGTGGACACTATTTTTGAAATTGGTGGGCAGGATGCAAAATATACCTATATCACTCAGGGAATTCCTTCTGATTACGCAATGAATGAAGCTTGTTCAGCAGGAACAGGCAGCTTTTTAGAAGAGGCTGCTAAAGAATCATTAAATGTTGATGTAGAAAGTATTGCTAATATTGCTCTTCAATCACATCGGCCACCTAATTTTAATGATCAGTGTTCTGCATTTATTTCATCAGATATTGCTACAGCATTCCAGGAAGGAATTGAGAGAACAGACATTGTAGCAGGTTTAGTTTACTCGATTTGTTTGAACTATAACAACCGGGTTCGGGGGGCTCGTCCTTATGGAAGAAAAGTTTTTATGCAAGGCGGAGTTTGTTATAATAAAGCTGTGCCAATTGCTATGGCTGCCCTGTTAAATACTAAAATTATTGTTCCGCCAGAACCAGGTTTAATGGGTGCTTTTGGTTGTGCATATGAAATAAAAAAACGATTGGAAAAAAATCTCTTATCAGAAAAAGAATTTGATTTGACTCAGTTATTTAATCGTAAAATCAAATATGGAAAAAGTTTTGTCTGCCAGGGCGGAAAAGAGCTTTGTGACCGCAAATGCAGCATCAATATGCTGGAAATAGACGGAGAAAAAATCCCTTTTGGCGGGGCTTGTAATAAGTATTACAATCTTCGCTATAAAATTAAGGATCGCTCAGAGGAGCTGGATTATGTTGCTCTCAGAGAAAAAATGATCTTTGAAGAATTTGCAAAGCCTTGCGGTGAGGCAAGTGAAAATGCTAAAAAAATTGGAATTAACAAAACTTTCTTAACCAATATGCTTTACCCCCTCTATTTTAACTTCTGGGATCAATTGGGTTATCAGGTTGTATTATCTGATGAAGTGACAGAGCGGGGAAGAGAAAAAAGAAAGGCAGCTTTCTGTTTTCCGGCAGAAATTGCCCATGGAGCTTTTGACAATTTATTGAGTAAAGGGTGTGATTACATTTTTATGCCTCATATCCTGCACATTCCTGTTGCAGGAAGTTATGAGAATAACAAAGCTTGTGTATTTGTTCAGGGCGAACCTTATTACCTGAAAGAAGCCTTTAAAGACAGAGAGTTACCGCCAATCCTGGCACCAATAGTAGATTTTCAACAACATGTGGATTCTACAAAAAAAGAGTTTGTTAATAGTGCTGTCTCCATTGGTGCTGATAAAGCCAGTGCAGAAAAAGCCTTTGAATTTGCTATAAATCAAATGACTGCCTATTTTAAAAAAGCCTGGGGAATCGGACAAAAAGTGATTGCTGATCTGGAAAAAAATCCAGACCAATTTGGTGTGATTTTAATGGGCCGCTGGTATAATGCTCTGGCAAAAGATGCTAATATGTCTATTCCTCATAAATTCGCATCCCGTGGTATTCCGATTATTCCATTTGATTTTATCCCTTTTGACTATGAAAATCTGGGACTTCACATGCATTGGGGAGTCGGAAAGATTGCTTTACAGGTTTCAAAATTTGTTAAAAAGCATCCCCAGTTATTTGCAACTTATATTACTAATTTCTCCTGCGGGCCTGATTCATTTGTGGTTCCCTATTTCCGGGATGAAATGGGAAAAAAACCTTCCTTAACTCTGGAACTCGACAGTCATACTGCTGATGTTGGATTAAATACCCGGATCGAGGCAGCGATTGATATTATTAAATACTACCGTCAATTAGAGCTAAAAGATGAATCTCAAAGTGATCAGGATTTTAAACCTGCTGAAACAATTTATAAAGGTTCAAATGTTTATATTAAAGATTCTAATGGTCAACTTCACCACATTAAAGATAAAAATGTGACCTTTCTGTTTCCTAAAATGGGGCGTTTCTTAACAGAAGCTGGAGTTGCTGCCTTAAATGGTGATGGATTTCATGCTAAAATAGTAGATCAACCAGGAGTTGAATCACTAGGAATTGGTAAAGGGCATTCCTCCTGTAAAGAGTGTCTGCCGTATATTGTACTGGTTGGTTCTTTAATGGAGTACATAGAAAAATATAAAAAACCAGATGAAATCATTGCATATTTTATTGTCGGGGACCCTGCCCCCTGCCGGGTTGAACAATACCAGGTAGGTTTTAAAAAACTGATTGAAAAAAATAAAATTAGAGATGTATCCGTCTTAACTTTAGAATCTACAGAAGGCTTTAGTGGAATGGGCTTTGGTCCGCTTTTAAATGTTTGGACAGCCTTTTGTTTAGCTGATGTTATGGAACAAATTCACTCCGTTATCCTGGCTTTAGCAAAAGATAAAAGAAAAGCATTGAGTATATTTGAATCTGAATGGGCTAAAATCTTAGATGCCTTTGCAAAAAAGAGCAAACTAAATGTTTTTAAACAGATGGAAAAATCTGCTGAAGAACTAAAGAAAATTGAATTAGTAACCCCGCTTCATGATGCGAAACGAATTACCGTTACTGGTGAAATGTATGTCCGAAATGAAGTGTTTTGTCGTCAATTTATTGAAAAAACTCTGGCAGATATGGGATTTATTACCAAAATCACCCCATTAATTGAATGGCACTATTATGTTGATTATATTCTCTGGCACAATATTCCAAAAGATAAAATAAATCCATTTAAGAGATTATTTTTCCTAATAAAAAGGAATGTTCAAAAAGGTTATGAAAAGAGAATTAAAAAAATATTCGCTAAAACACACCTCTATGAATATGATCCAATCGATATTGATGCTGTTTTAGAAACTTCAGAGCCATTAGTAAACAAAAAACTCATTGGAGATGTGGGAATCACTATTGGAGTAGGGTTAAGGGATTCTTTAAAAGATTCCTGCGGTATCATCTCTTTAGGACCATTTGCTTGTATCCAGACAAGAATGTCAGAAGCTATTCTCAATAATAATATGACTGTAGGAAAAAAACTCAAAGTAAACCGGGAATCTGTTTTTGGCAATGATATTGAAAAACTGGATAAAAACATGCCTCTCCCCTACCTGGCAATTGAATCAGATGGTAATCCATACCCGCAGATTGTTCAGGCTAGGCTGGAAGTATTTGCCTTACAGGCCCGTCGAGTTGGGGATTTAATGAATGCCGCTAAAAAAGATTATATGAACTAAACAACTATTAAATAAAAGCCAGTACAATCATTGTGCCGGCTTTTTTTATTACCAATCATTAAGAAAATACTCGATAATCCGGGTGTAATTTTACTTACCTGGAATTAAGGATAATCTGGGTTTGAAATCACTTGTTTAATATCCTTTTACTTTTTTTTAACTTTAGTATATAAAAGAATAACAGTATATTAAAGACCAAGGAGTTTTTATGAATCCCAATCAAATTCCAGAAAATGTATTTCTCGAAATAATTGAAGGAGATAATACTGGTACAACTTTTACCATTAGTAATAAAACCATCACAATTGGCCGGGATGAAGGTTGTGATTTTGTTATTAAGAACGAATTTGTATCCAGCAAACACTGTCAGATTGTATTTCGGGAAGATCATTTTACTGTTATGGATTTGAACAGTTTAAATAAGACCAAAATTAATGATGAGATTCATATCCAACGGAACTTGGATAATGGGGATATTATTACACTTGGGCCAATTAAAATGAAATTCAACTGGGCAGACCAGGATGCTATTTATAAATGGTACCAGTAAAACAGAAAAATAAACTGTATTAGTTTGGGGTTTTCAAATGTATTTTGATTCGCTGGTCATAATTTAATTTTTCAAAATCTCCAGCCCAATGTTTACGTATCAATTTATCCATTAATCCTGTTTCTTTGGCATTAATGAGAGCTTCCTCTAAAACCGGCTGTATTTCAGAGTAGGATTCAGTAACATAGAACCAGAAATCACGTTCATATATTAACAACAATTTTTTTTCAACATCAATAAAGGGGTAATGATCTGCATAGTTTAAAACCTGATTCACACCTAAGGATAAGTTATCTATTCCTCTTTTTTTGGAAAAAATCATTAAAAACATATTTTGCCAATTGCCTTCAACAACTTTATAGGGTAATTGATTTGCCTGCCAGACTTTGATATCAAACCAATTCTCCCCAAAACCAGTCACAGAATTAAGTTTTCTCAAATCATTTAAATTTTTAACCTGATTAAAAGTGCCTTGTTCTCCTTTGGGGATAACAAGAACTCGCCGGCCAATTAAATTATTAGTAATCCCTACTCGGATTGGCACATAGCGTTTATCTCTTTCAGCAGTTCGAATAAACCAATGCAAACTAATTTGCCCTGTGTCCAATAATACAGCAATTCGCCTTTGGGGATATTCAGTTAAACGTTCTATTACCAATTGATATCCAACATCTGCTAATGCTTTTTGCAGCAATTCATGATAATAGAGATAATATTCTCCTTCTAAAATGGCTAGTTTAAGTATTATTGTCTTCCCATAACATGGTATTACTTGAATTACCAGCAAAAGCATTAGAATTTTGATGTATTTAATAATAAATGAATGTTTCATGATCAGTTCTTCTTATTCAATTGTTATAAATTAATTATAGCTATTTAATCAGTACTGTCAACGAAACATTTTATTCTTTATTTACTGAATCTCTTCAAAAAATTTTAACATTTTTTGTTCAAATTCAAAATCAGGCAGTTGATGGTCCTGTTCAAGATACCATTTGTAAGTTTGCATTAATCCTGATTCCATATCATACTGAGGAGACCACTGAAAATCTCTCAGGGTTGGAGAAATATCATATAACATAGTAAATTCAGTAGTAAATGGAAAATAAGATTTTCCATAGTTTGCTAATTCTTCTGGAGAAAAGATTTTACTTAAATCTTTCTTATCATAATAGAACACTCTACTTTCCTTATTCATAATCTTAGCAATTAATAAAGGGAGTTTTCTTATGTTCACTACATCCGGGCCTGCAGCATTATAAGCTTTACCAAAAGCTTTTTGGTTATCAATTGCAGCAATAAATAATTCTGCTAAATCATCTACATGAATATACTGGGCGGTATTATAACCTGCACCTGGAATAAGAATAGGCTGTCCTTGGCTTATCCGGTCAAAAAAATAAGCTTCTCGGTAAATATAATTATATGGGCCATAAATATATACCGGGCGAATGATAGTAACAGGAAAAGACTTATTAGCTAATAATTTTCTTTCACATAATGTTTTGTTACTCCCATAATTTGGATAGGGAGAGGGATCATTTTCGATTAATACATCATTACAGGGATTTTCTGGTTTAACCGGATAAGTCAAACACTGCTCATCATCATAAACAGCAACAGTACTGCAAAAAATATACTGTTTTATTTTACCGGAGAATACTTGAATAAAAGGATCTAAATCAGCTGGAATATAGGCAGAGGTATCAAAAACAATATCATACTGTTGATCTTTAAAAAGATTGGTAACCTCTGATTCATTTTTACGATCTCCAATGATCACCTGTACAGATTGGGGCAAATTTTCATTCGATGTTCCTCGATTAAAAACTGTAACAGCAAATTGTTTTTCCACTAATTTTTCTACTAATCGTAAACCAATAAATTTTGATCCGCCAAGAACTAACACTTTCTTCATTTTTTTTCCTCCAAAAAGTTACATAAGTTCATGCAATAAAATAATATTTCATTAATAAACTCATATTAACATACCAAATCAAGAATTAATTTTAAAAAAATATTTTTTACATATTCTTCACTGACCAATACCGAGTTCTCTCCTTCATTGCTAATCCATGTTATCTCTTCTGAAATAGTTCTATACTGTTTCCTGCCAAGTACATCCGTGTGATCTTCAATCTGTACCTTCTTATCCGTACTAATCCTGTGTTCTCCTTCTGTGTCCATCTGTGCCACTATCTGGGGATGCTTAGGGTGGTTGGAAGATCCGGAGAGTAAGAAAAAAAACTCACAAAAGAACACGAAGAAATTACGAAAAAGAGCACAGATAAGATTTTGAAATTATTTTACCTTGCAAAGTGTTTGTAGTGAGAGACTGTCAAACGGACATTCATTGTATCTGGAGAGATCTTTCTTAAATTGTCGGCTGAAAAAATGGGTTGATATTTAGGAAGAATTTTATCAGCTAACCGGAGATACACGATACTATGTGGATTTTCCCGGACTAATAGACCCATTAATTCCTGAGTTACGTCTTCAGGTGTTTTTCCTGCCAAGCTGAGAGTGATTTCTTTCATGGGGCGGGCTGGTAGTTGAAAAAAAGAATGTTGAATTTTTGGTTTGTGCTTAAAAAATTTAATCTTCAGGATAATAAAACCCTTACGTTCATATGCTTCTTGAACTGAAGTTCTCTCAATGGAGCCAGGATAATAAACCGGAACCGGAACATCATTCCCTTCTAAATCCTTACGCAATATCTGATAACGATGAATATGGCCGGTTAAAACTGCTTGAAAATCCGTTGGCACTTCATTAATTTTAACCACATCACTAGCTGAACGAAAAGTATAATTATTTTTTCCCACTTGTGCCCCTTCAAAAACATGATGAACACATAATAGTTTCAAATCTGTTTGATAATCCTGATAACCTGTTTTGGCTAACAGATTTAAAAAATTAGACCGAACACCTTCATAATAATAAGGAAATCCGCTTAAACTAATATTCTTCCCCTTTACCATTAAGGGAAAGGTTTTGGGCTGGTCAAAAATTTTTATATTTTGATGTTGAGTAAAAAGGGACTCTGGTATTCTTGCCCTTTCATGATTGCCTGGTACAATAAAGATGGGAATTCCCCGATCAGCAATAGTGAGAAGCGGTTGAAACGCCTTAATAATGATAGCCTGAGGAACCTGACTTTTATAAAAAATATCTCCACCATGAACAATAAGATCAACATTTTCTTCAATACCATGTTTCAGGGCCAGTTGATAATTGCTAAAAAAATCTTCTCCCCGTCTGCGGATAGATATTTTTTGACGTTGCGGAAGGTCAAACCCCAGATGTGTGTCAGCAATCAGTAAAATCTTTACTTCTTCTATGTAGTTGTACATTTTTTTACACCAGATTCTATTATAACCATTCTAAAAAAATTTTCAACCTCTCTCCTTTGATAATTTTAGAAGGAGAAAAAAAAACTTCAACCTTTCGGTTTTCTCCAATAATCCTCCGGATTTCTGTTGTTAAAATACGCAAACGGTCATAAGTTGCAATATCAAACTCAAAGACAACACCCTTGGTTTGATTGTGAATACTTCTATTTAACCAATGAATCTTACAAAGCTCATCTAAATCTTGCCCTTTATAATCCTGAGTACTTCCTTTTATATAACCATCTTCAATAGGAAGAATATTAATAGCATCTTTAGAAAAATTTTCCCAGATTATGAGAGAATGATACAGCATTTTAAACCAGTGTGCTCTTCTTAAATAGAAAAAAGCACTATTTAGCAAATGGATAAATCCCTTTTGTACTGCTTCTGCTGTCCAGATAAATTCCTTTTTTTCTTCTTTCTCCTCATCGGTTTCTATCTTTTGTTCTGGTTTGTTTTTTCTTTCTGTTAACTTGCTGCGATAATAAGCATTAGCAATTATTTTTGCAGCTAAAAAAAACGGCAATTGAGTCAATTGATCCTGGTAATTCTGATAAAAAAGCTGATATCCTTCTTTCATTAATTCTAAATCCGGGAGATACTCAGGCAACATTTGGAAAAGGATGGTATAGTTTTCCTCTATTATTCTATCAGGATTTTTAGATTTTACAACCCTTTCCAGAGCAGTGAGAGATTGAATAATGGTTTCATCTGGTAGGGGGCCAAGTGGAAAGTGATCATCAAAATGAGAAGATCGGTTCTGATAATCATGAGAAAAATAGCAAATCTTTCTCTCTCCAGCTAATAAAGCCCGGTTATAAGGAGGTTGATATTTTTTAATCTCATCTGATTCTAATAAAGCTGCTTCTGCAGCTGTAGGAGTTATTGTATAATCTAACTGTACTGCCTGGGAAAGCATTTCCAGTTTATACTCAGGATGATGAGAACTCTTCAGAAAATAACTGGAGACCCGTTGCTTTAAAGAACGGGCCTTTCCAATATAGAGTAAATCTCCATTTGATCGGAGCATACGGTAGATACCGCTCTGATCCGGAAGATTGAGCGCCCCTTTTGCCAACATTGGATATGATCTTTGGGTTGGATTATTCTTTTTATTCTTCATTGCAGTAGACTGCCAGTCTAGTAACTCATCCATAGCTGCAATTTGCCATTGATCCTTTAGTATTATCAGGATCTTTTGCCAAATATACTGAGTTGCCTCAATATGATGTTGAGAGCGGCGCATTTGTTCAGTTGTATAACCTAAATAACCAGCAACCGCTCGAATTCCTTTTCTTGGCAAATCCGGAAAGAGAATTTTGCTGAGTTTGTGAGTACAAATAATCAGAGGTTCAAATAGTTTTTGCTCCGAATAAAGCTGACACATTCCATCTAAAAATGGTTTTTCATATCGAGCATAATGGATGATCAGAGGACAAATTGATTGATTCATCTTATAAACAGACAAAAATTGCTGGGAAAGCAGCTCATATACTTTTGACAATTCCATTCCCTGCTTCAGATCAACTTCCTTTATACCAGTAATTTTTTGTACCTGTCTGGGAATGGTTAAAGAATCAGGTAGTTTAATGAGGAAACTTTGAAGATTAGTTAAAAATTCTTTTTGTTCTACTCCTGGTTTCCAGAGCGACCAGCCTATTTCCAGAGGATACCCATTATCCAGGTTTGAACCAATAGCTTGAATATCTAATATTAAATATGTTAAATCAATCAGCTTATGATTCATGATTTCTCCAAAAAACATCCAGTATCTTGCCAATAGGATTTCCGCCATAGGCACGAACTTTCTGCCAATGATCCGGCAATAATTCATGGTATTGCGATTTTTCATACCTTTTGTCGACTAAAATAACAAAACCCTTATCTTCTGCACCCCGAATCACCCGGCCAGCTGCCTGGAGGACTTTTATCATTCCAGGATAGAGATATGCATAGTTAAAGCCGTTATCCAGTTGTGATTGGTAATACTCTTTTATTGCCTCTCTTTCAGCACAAATAGCTGGCATTCCTACGCCAACAATTAAAACTCCACTTAGTTTTTCCCCGGATAAATCCACCCCTTCCCCAAATACTCCTCCTAAAACAGCTATTCCCATTTTTGTTTGCTTATAATCATGAAACAAGGCAAGAAAATCCTGTCGTTCTGCTTCACTCATATTAGGAGTTTGACAGATAATTTTAGTGCTTTGTTTTTCTTCTTCACTCCAGAGCTGGTAAATCATTTCCAGGTATTGATAGGAGGAAAAGTAAGTCAGGTAATTACCCTGCCGATGTTGCATCATCCCCTGAATAATCTTTTTAATGGACTGTTTTGTTTTTTCCCGATCCGGATAATATGTAGAAACCGCATCTACAATAACTGCACAAAAGTTTTTTTTTGGAAATGAGGAATAAATATTGATCTCTTTGGCCTCAGGTGAACAACCAAATATATTTTTAAAATAAATAAAAGGGGTTAAAGTTGCTGAAAAAAAGACAGCACTCTTGCCTCGACTTAAAGCTTCTTTAATTTTGGCAGCTGGATGAATACAAAATAACTTAAGAAATTGATCCTTGTTGCTTTTTTCATACAAA